>NZ_LR134289.1:4737500-5037500 GCF_900636535.1 Chryseobacterium gleum | reverse complement strand
CATTTCAATCTCATATAGCGCTGGTACAGAAAAATTAAATATTTCCTCTTGCAAGGCTTTTTCTTCCAAGCTTAATTCATTTTTGTTCTTATCTACACTTTCAAAATCAATAATTTCAATCGAGCTTCCTTCGTAAGAATTATAGCTCGGCGAATAATTAATAAATCCTGCATTATGTATCTCCCTAATACATTTATGGTAGGTTGCAAAAGATTTAATTTTACTTAGCTTCATTAACTCTTCGCGACAAACACGAAAGGGATTTTGAAATTTGGTTGAACTCCACAATTGGAAAATTGAAACATATAAGCTGAGATGTGAAGGATACATCCGGCTATCCTGAATAAAAGAGCCTAAGAAACTGATGATATTTTTAGATTTCTCCATAATTATTACTACCAATTAATGTTTGAAATCTTTCAGTAGTTTCTCAATATCCTTGTAATTGTAGTATAATGTCCCTCCTACCTTACTGTAAGATAGTGTTCCATTAATTCTTAAGTTCTGTAATGTGCCTGAAGAAATATTAAGCATCTTCTTGACCTCAGAGGTGCGAAGCCACAACTTTTGTTCTGTAGTATTACCTTGTAATAGTTCTTTGATAGCTTCCAGCAATTCAACTTTAAACTGCTGAAGGTCTTCTTTGGTGATAATGGATATTGCCATAGTTTTAAAATTGTTTTATTTGACAAAATTTCAAAATCACGCAAAATATCTTTCGGTAGTTTCTCGGTACTACCGAAAGATTTTTTTTATATAAAAAAGTTGTTCAAACTTTCCAAGCAATAGGTGTATAACATATAACTTCCGTAATTAAGCGGATATTTTCCCAAAAATATTTACAAATTCTCTGATTATTTGTGTTAGGGTATTTTTCGGTAGTTTGTCGTACTACCGAAAAATTACTTAGATATCTAAATCATCCAGATACTGATTAAGATTTTGTCGGAGTAAATTCAGAAATTTTGACCGATCATTTTTTCTTAGTCTTATTTCACCTAAAGTTTTATGATAGTTACCTAAACTAATATCAAATGATTTCTCTGCCCATCTAAAAATTTCCGATAGTTCGGTGTGACCCGAATTAAAACAATTACTTAGATGTAAGGCAAATAGTAATTCAGTTAGACTCACTTTCGATGCAGACCATACTAGTGGTGATAAAATTTTATTGCTGCGGTTTTCACTTAAATTTGCTATTGACTCTTTCAAATATTCATCAAATAGCTGATTGGCAATAAATCTTGCTACTAGATGATCGTGAGATGTTGTAAAACTTGTATCGAAATTGTAAAAGCCAAAAGATAGCTTCATTTTTAAATCATAAGAATTCCTCACAAATATCTTGTGATCCAAATAGGTGGCATCACGACGATAATAACTGTAAAATTCGGATTGTTCAGTATAAAAATTTTTTAACTTTTCTTGCTCAGCTTCATAATATTCTTTAATAATTTTAATGCCTGCATTAGGCTTATGAGATTCAATATCAAGGATTGTTGAATGATAAATAAATTTTGAAATAAACTGCGGTTTTATTTTCTTGAAAAAATGTATTTCTTGAGCAATTGTATCAAAATGATGGGATGAAATCATTCCTTTAACTTTTCGCACAGCGTTATCAATGAGAATCAAAGATTTTTCAGCGAGTTTGACAACATCATTATCTTCTTTATAAACTTTATTAATCTCTGATTCTAACTCATCATGTAATTGAGTAATTTCTCTAAAAATAGTATTTGTTACCATGTCCTTTTTCTAGAAATTTACAAAAAAACGTTTACTGGAGCCATTTTCAACTTAAACCGAGCTCTTGTTTTCGCTTTTTTATGTAATCCGCTGGACGAATCCCATTAATCTCGAAGAAAAGCTTTGAAAAGTTTTGTCTAGCCACAATACCGCACTCCTCTGCTAAAGCCTCTATTGTAAAATTTAAGTATTTATTATTACTGTTTAATAAAGTTGTAATATAATTAATCCGTAATCCAGCAATATACTTATTAAAATTTACACCTTTATTCTCATTAATATAAGCCGATAAATATCGTGAATTAGTATTGAGTTTAGCGGCTAAGCTATTTTGAGTTAAACGCTTGGTAAATTGGAGTTCCTTCTCAAACTTGTCCAACTTTATTCTAATTTCATGGGACAATTCAGGAGTGAGTAAACTCTTTTTTAACAAATTATCATCTGCTTCATCTACTTTTTTGTCCAAAAGCACATTGTTACCTTCAGCAATTCTCTTTTGAAGTAAATCATACTGCTTTTTTATTTTTTGGTCTTTTATATATTTGTAGGAAAGAATTGTAAATGCAAGTGATCCCGTTACAATAAGAATATTTGCAAACAACATATTATTTCGTCCAGTTGTCTCAATATTTTCTTTTTCTTGTATTAGAGTATTTCGGTCGTAATCCTTATGCAACTTATTTGATAAATAAGGATAATCTTTTGTAACCAAACTGTCAGCTTTTAAAAGCTGATTTGTGTAATAAAGCTGCTTATTAAGATCCTTATCCTTATAATAGCTAATTAGATAATTGTAACCCCTGTAAATCTCAGGAAATATAAATTGTTGTTTTTCGAATATTGAATCGATTGCGCCATAATATTTTATAGCATTGGGTAACTGGTTTCTTACTTCTGATATCTTTCCAAGATAATAATAAATTACCGAGGTCCATGCAAAATCATTTCTTTGCAACAATATCGGAAGTGCCTGCTCTAAATCTAATTTTGCTCCCGAATAATCCTTTTTATGAAATTTTGAAATTCCCCTACACTTAAGAAAGTAACTATTTTCAATAAGAAAATCACCATCATTTCTTGTCAGATGATATCCGAGATCGATTAAACTGTCGCTTTTCAAAAAATTTTTCAGATATCGGTTTACTATTGTCATCTGATGCAGTGAGTTATAATAAGCTTTTTTATAGTTGAAAAGTATATTCTCGTGCATTTTACTGTTCATTTTGGTGCTGTAGAACTCTGCGCAATTTGAAAAATGTTCTAAAGCCTCGTCATAATAACCTAAATGTTCTTTAACTATTCCAAGATGATATAAAACTTTATAATAATGGTACTCATCTTTTGAATCCTTTGAATATTTATATGCCATTAAATATTCATTCAAAGCCAGTTTATATTTTTTTTGATAGAAGTAATAAATGATTCCTTTGCTTAAGTAATCTTTGCTAATATCATCGTTGTTTTTATATTTAATACTTGCCGCCAACGCGCTGTCGGCATATTTCATTTTGTTAGCAAAATCAAATTGCCTACCGTCCCTATATCCTTGGATGAGTTTTGGCAAGTTATTCTGTCTCTTAGATTTTTGAATATAGTCCTTAACGTATGGCATTGCGCGAATGTCGTCAATGGTCATTTTTTGATAATTTTTTCTGATTTCCCAGAAGGTTCTCTCTTTTTTTTGCTGTGAAAATATGTGTTGAGAAAATGCAAAAATGAAGACGAGAAAGTAATTTAACTTTTTCATATGCTATTATTAGAGCCTCACCATTCCAAAATTACGCAATTTGCCTATAAACACTATCTATTTTAGCAGTTTACAAGCATTTTAAACGCAAAACGTACATAAGTCTGATTAATAATACATTATCATTAAAAATCACATGGTACTATTCTAAAATAGTGACGTCACTATTTTAAAATAGTACCGTAATGTAGTTTTTTTCTAGGCACTTGCCAGATAACTTTGGCTTCAGAATTCTACATAATCCGACGTCGGGATAATCAACAAAAATTTATAAAATGAAAAAGTTTATCCCATTTTTGAGCATAATGATTGGATCAGTTTTATCTCAAAGCTGTGTCCAGAGAGATGAAGATATCATCTCAACTAATAATGAAAAATTTGAAATAAAAACTAATCTACAGATGAGATATGATTCTGCAAAAACAGTACAACAAATAATAGATCCTGATCCCCCAGTAAGAGATGGAGATAATTGGAGAATAAAGCCAAGCAATTAATCAATTTACAACCTATGATTCCTCATACCTATATATCAATTGCAACAGGCTTACCATGTCCGGCGAGTGGCATTTGGGAAAGTATGGGGAATTTTAAAACAACCATTGCCCTTTTTAAAGGCGAGCTTATGCCGGATTATTGCGGTCATAAAGTTCGATGGAAACTTTTGACTGAACAGTAATCAAAAAAACTATATATCATGAAAAATTTTCAAATTTATTGTATTACTGCTGTTTCGTATTTTTTTGCCATCCTTTTTATTTATGCAAGTGTGAGTAAAGTACTGGATTTTGAAAACTTTCAGTCACAGATTGCCCAGTCTCCTCTGCTTAGCGTCTATGCTGGAAGCATATCCTATTTTACAATAGTTATAGAATTTATAGCGGTGTTTTTTCTAATGATTCCTGCAAAAAGAATTTTAGGCTTATACTTTTCGCTTGGACTGATGTCTGCTTTTACGATGTATATTTACCTAATTCTCGAGTATAGTGAGTTTGTTCCGTGCTCCTGTGGTGGAATTTTGGAAAATATGGGATGGAAATCCCATTTAATCTTTAATGGGATATGTGTAATTATTGCAGGTTTTGCCATTGTACTGGCTGAAAGACACCAAGGTCAGAAGGCAATTAAGTTTATTTCAAGACCTGTAGTGGTAATCTTCATCAGCTCACTGTCTGTTAGCCTTTTATATCTTCAGTCTGAAAAACAAATAAGAAAAAATAATAATTTCACAAGAAGATACATACCGCATGCAGTAGAAGAAGAAACTCATCTCAATATTGATTATAATTCTTTTTATTTTATGGGAGATGATTCTCATAATCTTTACCTCGGCAACACAACCGCACCTTTAAATATTACTGTTGTAAAAAAAGATCTGAGCGGTTTCTCAAAGTATCGAATACCTTTAGAAACTAAATCATATCAATTTAAAAGTCTGAAAATAGCATGGAAAGCTCCCTTTTATTATATCTATGACGGCACTGTTCCAGTGATTTTTAAGGGAACGATTTCAAATAATGACCCGTTACATAAAGTGACTGAAAATGAGATGTTTTTTGATCAGTTAAATGTTCTTTCGGAAGAAAACTATTTATTTAGATCACAAAGCTCAAAATTCAAAAATTTCGTATTGGGTTATTATCAAAACAACATTGTTAAATTGGAATATGATCTTCTGGGAACTGATGAAGCAGGATATATTGACAATGATGGTCTTTTACTTTCTGACCTGCAGACAAAAATGTCAGTGTATTTATATTACTACAAAAATGAGTTTGTTGCTTTTGATCATGCAAAAAGTAGAAATAGTAACAGATTAAAAATGATTGGTTTTCAAAAAGAGCAGAAAACCGAAACCGTAAAACTTCCTGACGGTTCAACGAAAATTAAGAATCCCCTTCAGCAAAGTGTAAAAAATGCTTTTGTCACCAATAATTTATTGTTTGTCAATTCAAATTCCAAAGCTGTCCATGATGGAACCATGCAGTGGAATAAGTCGAGCATTATTGACCTTTATAAGATTAATCAGCAATATTATTCCGGGAGCTTTCTGGTACCCAATCGCCATGGTGAGAAAGTAAAGGACATGTTTATCGCTGGTGAGTACTTATATATCCTCATTGGAAATGAAATTGTCAAATATCATTTTGCGCAACCGATACTTGAGCAATTTCACAGGTAAAGCCGAAAACCTGTTTTAATCGTAGGCACATCTTAATACAATTATTATGAGAAATCTTAAAACAATCATGATTCCCGTAGCCATCTTAGTGTTTGGTGTCGGAAGTGCTTTTGCTACAAACAAAGCAAAAACAGAGAAGAAAGCAAGTATTTTTGCTTATCATTTTGACCCAGCTGCTCCAGCTGAGAAATGTATTCCATTTGGAGAAATTGACTGTGATGTCATTGGTGGTACAGTTTGCACCGAATTGGTCAACGGTTCACCAAAAGTAATGCAGTCATATCTCAGCGATACGGAATGCGGACAGACATTATATAGAAATTAAAAAGTGAAGGATGCCTTTCGGCATCCTTCTTATTTTTATTCTGTCCATGCTGGTTTTTCTTCTCCTTTCAAATGGTGTCCTAACCATTCCATCGTTTTTTGAAAAAGATCCTTCGAACTCGACCTGGAAGCTATATAATGTCCTTCCTCTGGATATATGAGCAATGTAGCCTCTTTTTTATTTCGCTTAAGCCCGATATAAAATTCCATCGATTGCCCCCACTCAACATTCAGATCTTTTTTTCCTGTCCATAACAAGATGGGTCTTGAAACATTTTCCACATAATAAACTGGATTATTGCGGAAATAAAGTTCCTTATCTTCCAAAAAAGAAGTTTTTAAATTAAATTGTCCGTTTTCATACTGCCAATAAAGCGGACTCATATAATGAAAACTCATTGAAAAATAGGAGCGAACAATATCACTATATCCTGAACCTGCTATGTAGGTTGCAAATCGATTTGAATGGGTTGCAACAAAATTGGTGATGTAACCTCCGTGCGAATGACCAATCATCCCTATCTTATCAAAATCTATTGAATTGTAACCACTTATTGCATCAAGAGATTTATTCACGCAGTCCAGTGCCGATATGCCTGTTCCCCGTTTATCAAAAACAATGTCAGGCATATAAACGAAATATCCTTGTTCCAAAAGAGATCGGATATCAAAGCCTTCAGTTATATTTTGTTCCAAGAATACCGGGTATTCATTGCGTTTGTCACTTTGTATCTCATACACATGGACGATCAATGGATAGCGTTTAGATGGAATATAATTGAGAGGATAATGCAATGTCCCTTTAAGATTAGCATGCTCACTGTTTTGATAATGAATGGTTTCTATTCGAAAATCTGCTTGTGCTTTATCCCCTCTATTTGACTGATAAACTACCTTCTTTTTTTCTGACCTGCTCAAAGTGATCAATTGCTTAGGCAGATTATAGTTTTCTTCTGTAAAAACGTAACTGTTTTTTGAAATATCAGTTTTCTGATAAACCAGTTTTGAAGTGGTAGTTTTAATCAGAGGTAAATATTTTGTATTGGTTTTCTCATAAAATGATTTCACTAACGTAGATGGATCATAAACTTCAAACATAAAACTATTCTCATTAAGCCCTCGACTACGAAAATTGATTTCTAAAAGATAATTTAGAAAATTGCCTGAATAGTCATAGGTAAGAATCTTGTAAATTCCCGGTTCATCTCTGTAACTGAGTTTAAGATGATCTGTTTTTATATCGTATTCCCAAAGTCCCTCCGATCCGTCAAATATGATCTTGTTATTTTTTGTAAAATAGACATTGGCAAAAGAGTTATCTTTAATCTCTGTATACTGTAACGTATTAATATTTAATAGTTTCCAAAATTTATTTTTTTTATAAATTATATACTGACCACCCGGCGAATAAAAAGCGATTTCTTTTATCGTATCAACATATTTAAATTCTTCGTTTCTTTGATCAAATCTGTAAACTTTTGATGAAACCTGTTTTGTCGTATAATCCTGCATTTGGGAAAAGCTGAACGTCAAAAAATAGTTGTCATTATTGATATCTACGACTCTCTCTAGGTTCTTAGTTCCCAACTTAAGAATCTTTTTTTCTTCTGGTTGCCAAAGAAATTGACCTGGTACAGTATTTTTAAATTTCTGTATAAGATTGTTATCTGATGTTAACCAAACTTCAGGATCAGAAGATTGTCTTTTGACCTTTGTCTTTTCCGTAGTGATTATTATGCTTCCATCATTTCTTTGGTATCCGGTAGCAGAATTAAATTGAGGCTTTAGTACTTGCGCAAACTTGAATGTTTTTTTTGAAAACCCATTATAATATACAATGTCTTGAATGTTTCCATCTTTTTTTTCAAAAATTAGTAAAGAATGATTTCTGAGAAACTTTACACTAAATATAGTATTAGGTGTTTTGTACAAAGATACGATGCCATTATTTTTTAAGTCAACTAGGTCATACTCAGTTCCATTTTTAACTTGCATACAAATTGTATCATCATGAAAAAAAACGTTAGAAACTAATCCTATCTTATCCAGTAACTGTTCATTTTTCAAATCATAGACCTTAACTGTGTCAGAACTGTATAGTGCCAATAAATGATCTTTAGGAATCATTCCAAAGCTTTTACATGCAGGTAATTCCCATTGTTTATTTTTATTATAATCAAAAACTTCTGTATGGTCATTATACTTCAGCACTAGTCGGTCGTTACTCCACTTGTGATCTTGTACTTTTACTTTCTGATATTGCTTGTCGGGATTGTTCCGATTTACGATCACAAGAGTATCACTGTTGTCATCATACACTTTATAAAATGCCAGCCACTTGCCGTCTAATGAAGTATCTTTCAGATTAATGTCATAGTTATCATATTTTTCTCTCGATGCCATTTCACTTTTCTCCTGAGAAAATACTTGCTGGATTAAGAAAAACAATACGAATATTAAAAAAGTTTTCATCAGTACCCGAAATTTTGTGGATTAAGATTTGGATTAATGACCAGTTCTTTTTCCGGAATAGGAAAAGCACTGTGAAAAGTTTTCCAGCTGGGTTTTGTTAGAGGAAGCAAGGTTAATTTTTTAAATCTTTTTAGATCATAGAATCGATGACCCATTTCTGCAAAAAACTCATGTCTTGATTCTTCCATCATTTTATCAATGAGCCCATCTTTTGAAAGACCAAAAGGTAAAGGACTAAGTCCTGCTCGCTGTCTGATTTTGTCAACAGCTGCTTTAGCTTCAGATAGTTTATTCTGTTGAGCCATGCATTCAGCATATAAAAGGTACACTTCCTCAATTCTAAAGATGACGGAGTCTTCGGTCGAATTGGCATTGACAGGATTCTTATACTTCAATGGACGGAAATAGGTTTTCTGATTGATTACTGTAGAAATTATCCAAGCCTGCTTTCTTAAATCTCCTGTTTCAAAAGAATTGACTAAAGCATCTGACAGCGAAAAAGATGTTGGCAGACTTGTTGTAAAATTGAACATGATAAATTCTTTTGTCGCATCCGTTGAGTTCGCCGGCTTTAACTGCCACAAAATGTGCTTTCCTGTTTTAATAAAAACCTTACTTAAATCAGATTCCCAAGTGTAAAGCGGTGATTGAATAATCTGGGATAACAGAATTTCTGCTTCACTCCATTTGTCATCCATCATTAAAACTTTTGCCAGTAATAGCTCCGCCGTTTTTTTATTGATGTAGATTCTTTCCTGATTAGCATATTGGTCATTCAGAATACTAATGCTGCCTTTCAGATCATTTTCAAGATATGACATAAGTTGGCTCTTCGACATCTTTTTTAATTGACTGTTGTAAACATAATCCGTTGTATCGGTATACGGAATGTCATCAAAAATCTGTGACAAGTTGAAATATAAAATCGAGCGTATAACCGTAGCTTCTCCAATTAATCGATCTTTGTTTGCCTGTGAAATAGAGGTTGATTCCCTTACACCTTTAATAATTGAGTTTGCATAATAAATGTGTTTATATGCTCTCGACCAAAAATTGTAGATAATCGTATTGCTTGGAATCTGTACATTGTTGTAAATATCAACAAGACCATTCTGAACGTATGGGGAATAACAGTTGAGATCATCCGTATACGTTCCAAGAATAGCAGCTCCACCTGTCGCATCTCCTGAAATCATCGAGCTGCTCCAAAGTTCGGCGTACAGTCCTGCAAGGGCGGCATTGGCTGATGAGACATCTGCAAACACTTCCGTGTTTCCAATTTGATTATAGGGAAGTTCTGTATTGATAAACTGTTCACATGATATCGATCCCAACAGGACTAAGCTTATTGAAACACTTTTCAATGTATTGAATATATTATTTTTCATTTTTTTAATTTTAAAAATTAATCTGAGTTCCTATGGACCATGTTCTTAAGGGTGGTAAATATCCTGTGGCAACAAACTCTGGATCAAGACCGAAATAGTTTGTCCATATAATCACATTTTGACCCTGAACATAAATCATCACTTCAGAGATAACAGAATTTTGAAGGGGCAGCCTGTAATTAAGCTGGATATTTTTTAACCTTATCAATGATGCATCGCCAACAGCTGCTGTACTTCTCATAAAATTGGTATGCGCAGCATTTTTTGTTGCATTTACACCAGTGGTGTACGGCATGTAATAACCGTTTGGATTATTCACAGACCATACATCAGAAACCACCTGCGGTTGATTATTCATCGTTCCGGGAACTGACATATAGCTGTGGTAGTTATAATTTCTCTGCTTTGTAAACTGGAATAAGAAGGACAAATCCCAATTTTTATATCGTAATCTGTTAGACAACCCTCCATAAAATTTCACTGAAAGATCTTCAATACTTTTATTGTCATCAGGGGCTGAGATTTTACCGTCTCCGTTAACATCTGTAAATGAGTAAAGTCCCGTTAGTGGATTAACGCCCGTAAAATTGTACAGTTTTACAATAGATGTGCTGTAACCTACTACATACTGATTGGAAAAAGTGGATCCTTCCAGATTAGGAAATGCTAGAAGACGATTTTCGGGGATCGTAAGATTGAAATTGGATTCCCAAGTAAAATTGTTGGTTTTAATGGGTGTAGCTCTGAATTCAAACTCCCAACCTTTGTTCTCAACAGTTGCCGCTAAGTTAGCCTGAACGGATGTAAAGCCCGTAGTAGCCGGCAATGGAAGTCCAACGAGTTGATTATCTGATCTGTTTCTAAACCAGGAGATATTCATTCCAATAGCATCAGAAAAAAATGAAGTTTCAAGGGCAAATTCCAGCTTTTTTGTTTTTTCCCAGCTAAAGTTACCATTGAACAGCCTGGTGGGTACAAGCCCTACTACTCCATTATAAATACTTGATGAAGCTACTGAATAGGTGTCTCTGAATTGAGCATCACCAATATTATCACTTCCTGCAATACCGTAACTGCCTCTCAGTTTCCCAAAACTTAACCATTTTCTGTCTGCCAAAAAGTTCTCTTTGGAAAATAACCAGGCTGCTCCTATGGCTCCAAAGTTGGCGAATCTATTATTGGGTCCAAATCTGCTGGAACCATCTCTTCTTGCGGTAAGATTAACAATATACTTACTGTCAAATTGATAGTTTATTCTTCCGAAGGCTGCAATATATTTATAATCTGTGGAAATAATATCCGAGAATATTTTTGTTTTTGCTGCATTAATATTCATCATTAATGCATTGCTTTCAAATCCTGAACCCTGAATAGAAGACTGTTTTGACTCCAAAGAATTAACAGTAGCTCCCAGTAGAACACTGACTTTATTTCTTCCCAACACAAAGTCCCCGGTAATCTGTGGTTCCACGTTATATGAAAATGAGGAAAATGAACTCGTGAAGGTACTTGACCCATTTGAACTCGTAAAGTTAAAGGCAGGATTATACCTTGTATGAGGTCGCAGGTTAAATTCTTCAAAATTCTGATAATTGAATCCTGAATTAATGTTAAAATTAATGTTTGGAAAAAGCTGATAAGACACATTTAAACTGTTGCTGATCTGCTTGGTATCGTTTTGATAAGTAGCTAATGTTGATGCTATGGGATTGGTAAAGGTGTTATTTTGCCAATTCAATGAGCCATCAACATTATAAAGCGTAGGAGCATTGGGGCTCAAAGACAAACCGATATTGGTCATATCTTCATTAATGACATTATTGAACTGCTGCGAAAAATTATTTGCAAGAGCAATATTCAGCTTTTTATCTTTCGATCTGTGGGTAAATCCCATTGATAAAACATTATTCTTATACTGATAATCAGCTGGGTAAACCGTTGTCTGTTCATTATGGGTAACATTGATCCGGTAAGTCCATCCGTCTGAGCCTCCCGATAGTCCCACATTGGTATTCGACGTTGTTGCTGTTTTACCTGTTAATTCTTTCTGCCAATCGGTAGAGCGGGATTGATCCCATGCACCATTGATATCGTAAGCCGTAGCCGGCAACATTAAAATATTGTCATTGGCAAATGCAGATTTTCTCATCTGGATGTATTCTGCGGTATTCATCATTTTCATCCTTGATGCTACACTGCTGAAAGCCAGACTTGAATTAACCGTGATACTGGATTTATTCTTAATTCCTTTTTTAGTTGTAATTAAGATCACACCATTAGCTCCCCTGCTTCCATAAATAGCAGTGGCATCAGCGTCTTTTAAGATTTCCAGGCTTTCAATGTCATTGGGACTTATGCTATTCAACGGGTTGATATTTCTGAATGGTAAGATCTGTGCAGAAAATGTTGAGGTAACTGATGTGGCCATAGGCACTCCGTCTAAAACATATAGAGGCTGATTTCCGTCCACAGGACTATTGGATAGGGTTCTGAGACTGTTTCTTCCTCTGATCTGTACATCATAACCGCCACCTGCAACTCCTGTGCTTTGAGTAATGTTAACCCCTGCCATTCTACCCTGCGCCGCTGAAAGAACATTGGTGACTGGCTGATTCTCTATATCTTTTGCTGAAACTTTGGCGATACTACCGGTTCTTTCTCTGTCTCTAACCTTGTAGTAGCCTGCGTTGAGAATAACTTCTTCGATTCCCTTTACTTTCTGTTCTAAGCTGACATTTACGACGGTCTGATTATTTGCTGTAATTTTTACTTCTGCATAATCAGGATGTCTGAACAATAGGATGGGATTTTCTGTATTAACCTCCATTCGGTAGGTTCCGTTATTGCCGGTAATGGTTACTTGGTCGCTTCCTTCCTGAGAAATGACAACTCCCGAAAGTGGTTTGTCTGACGAAGTTACGGTACCGGAAATGGTGCGTGTTTGAGCCTGTGTATTGATACTTACTGTTGTCAGCATAAGGCCAAAGAAAATACCTCCTATATTGTAATAGGATTTTTTCATAGATTTGTAAAGGTTTTTAATTTAATTAATAACTGATTTCAGCTCTTTCCCTTAGGTCTCCAAACTGTATGGGAAGGGGCTTTTTCTTTTTTCTTCTGATTTTAATTTTGCTATTGTTGATTCATGTGGATAATGTAAAGACTTTCCTAATGCCCTTTGGTATGAAAAAGGACTGGTGAGGTTCTGCAAGCAGTGACCGCAAGGCACCGGAAAGAATTTAATATGAATGAAATCTGTGTCCCAAGTTGGCATTTTATTGCCTCAATAGGTTGTACCCTCCTATTGTATCGTGCATGATACTATTTTGTAAGCAGGGCTTAGATTGTAATGTAGAGTGAACGAACAGCATTGGAATTAAAAACAGCGTGGACTCACTACATCATCGCTTGTACTAGAGGTATCGCCAAACACCTTGCAACAAACTCCGTAAGTGAGCCCACGCCGAAGCGTGAGCTACTTTACTTATGGTCTCGTTGCATTTGTTTTGAAAATTGGCGATTTTCTAGTACGAGGTTCTAAGCAATAGCTTCTATAATTCTTTGAAGTATCGCAAAATTACTTTAATAAGTAATTTGTTCCAAATATAATAAAAATATTTATCATTACCGAATTCGGTAATGATAAATATTGTAATAAATGTGAAATTGCAATAAACAGTGCAATTATGAGTGAATTTAAGACTAACGAAATCAAGAAATTAGTCGCTGAAAGAATTAAAGAAATTAAAGGTGATATGCCTTATTCTAAAATTGCGGCCAAGTGCAATATTACCGCGGCGCGAATTAGTGATGTGTCAAATGATAAGATAGATTGTCAATTAAGCACTTTTATTGAAATAGCAACTGGTTTACGTATTCATCCTAAGGAGCTATTTGACATAGTTTTTGATTTTAAAGAATATTATTCAGAATTAGATAATTGAATCTTAATGAGAGTTTCGAGTTTATGGAAGGCTAAAAAAAATGAATGAATTATTTATATGTATTAGCAAACCTGAAGCAATTTTTAAATTTAATTGAATAAAAAACAATAATTATCTTAATATATGAAAATAATCGATGAACTTAAAACTGGAAACATTTTTGAGCTGGCAAATACGAGTCATATTCCTATCGAAAGTATATTTAGCACAAAAGATTAAAAAAAATCTCTAAGAATTCCATTTTGTCAATTTTATCTACTAAAGAAAATTACAATTATTCAAAACCGAAGTTAATTTGATGTTATTTTACCTACCCTACTAAATTGGATAAATCTTAATTTAAAACGTGTATATTTTCTAATAAGATTATTGAGAGGAGAGAACTAAAAAAAGTTTTTGCATATAAATTCCTTGGAACATACAAAGTTATTAAACTGAATAGAATGCTTTGATTTTTATACTTTTGCAATACCTGTCAATGGATGAAAAGGTAAAACTTAATTAAAAACTAAAGTTGTTGACGGTATTAAAACAGAATTGAATTTTAGTATTCAATCTAAAAAAATTTGCTATAACTAATGATTACTAAAGAAATACTCGAAAAAAGACAAATTGGTATATATATAGCCACACTTTTAATAAGTGCTATTATTGGACTGAATTGGGGTAATAGCAAAATTCTTGAGACACTATACAATTGAACCAGTTATTGGAATTTTGCTTTATAGTATGTTTTGTCAGATACCATTTTTGAAACTAAAAAAAACATTTCAAAATCCGTCTTTTTTTAAAGCTCTTTTACTTGGAAATTTCGTACTGATACCATTACTTGTTTGGGTTTTAATAAATATATTTCCTGTAACAATTGTAATTAGTGTTGGCGTTCTTTTAGTTCTTTTGACACCTTGTATAGATTATGTAATTGTATTTACGTTCTTAGGAAAAGGTGATTCTCAATCTGTCCTAGCTTCAACACCCTTATTATTTATCATTCAGATGTTGTTGTTACCCTTATTTCTATGGATTTTCTTGGGAAGAGAAGTAATCAACATAATCCAAATTACTCCTTTTGTTAAATCTTTTATTTACTTGATAATTATACCTTTTATATTATCAGTTTTAACGCAGACAGCTTCAAAAGCTAACAATAAAATAGGAAATACAATAATGGACTTTTCGAGCTGGTTGCCAGTTCCATTTATGGCGTTGACATTTTTTGTTGTTACTGCGTCTCAAATTTCATCACTTTACAATAATCCTGAACCGATTTTAACTGTTATCCCTATTTATATTGCATTTGCCATATGTGCGCCATTTATTGGTATGCTATCATCCAAAATATTTAAGGTAAATCTTTATGGAACAAGGGCAATAGCTTTTTCGACAAGTACGAGAAATTCATTAGTTGTTTTACCTCTAGCACTTTCTCTTCCTTCCCCCGATAATCAATTAGTTGGAGTGGTAATTGTAACTCAGACCATTGTAGAAATTCTCTTTGAACTGATTTATATCAAAATTATTCCTTACATTATAAGAAGATAATCGAATTAGCTTTGCAGTTAATTTGAAATCTTATTATATTTTAAAAAACGAGTTAAGAAGTTTCTTTGCATTCTATGCAAAAAACAAGGTCGCTTTGATTGTAAAAATTTAGATATTTGTATAAAAAAAAAAATATCTTGTCCTAAAAGACCAACAATTTTTCAGATATCTTAATAAAAACATCACAAAGTAATGATATCAAAACACTAATACATCTTTTTGTTTTTATATCTATACCTAGATTACTTATATACAACCTACATCTCTTTTACTCAAGCTAAGAAACAGTCTTCAGCTATCAATCTCGATAATTCTGTTTCTAATTTTGCAATATTTAACTATGAAATCAACTCATTTAGTTCCGAAACATTGATTTTTTTTTAAATCAAACAATGCACACAGATCAGCGGTTTTCTGAAACTGTTATTTGTTCTGAAAATAACTATGCATTGTTTGAATTAGTATAATTAAGGTTCTGTTATTGTAAACATTTTTAATAGTTCATTTTTCCAGCTGCTATTTAGTATGTAAATGCCATTCCTACACCAAAACCCATATCACTATCATAATGTGTACGGATACCAATGTTTTTGGTAATGATGTATCTAAGTTCTGCCATATATTCCATATCAGTGTTTACCATAAAGCCTGCTCTTAATCTTTTTGAAATCGGAATATCTTCACGCATTAATGACAGACGTACAATGCCATCGTGATAGACTTCTGCCTGAAAATTAACCAACATTGGCAAAGTGTACATAAAACCTAGACTAAAAGCTCTGCGTGTATCTTTTTCATTTTTCTGTCCAAATAAATTTGTTTCGTGCTCATCCATACCCATTTTTCGGTAACGCCAATCATAACCGATGAATGGCATAAACCATTGCATTTTACCAATGTATCTACCTAAGTGTGTTTCTACTTCATAACCGTGCATATCATTATAACCTAGACGCCATTCTGTACCTAAACTCCATCTTGCGTTCTGAAGCATTGCGTCACCATCATTTCCATTGGTTGCAAAATCATTCTGTGCCATAAAATGAGGCATATTACTCTCTCGCTGCAACATATTATATGCCTTCTCTTTGTCAGGTAAATTAGGATTTTGATAATCGTCCACTGCAAAAACTCTGTTCATTCCGGACATCATATGATAAAGGATATGACAGTGAAAAAACCAATCTCCTTCTTCATTCGCTAAAAACTCAATGGTATCTGTTTCCATCGGCATAATATCCAACACATTTTTCAGTGGAGATTTTTCGCCTTTACCGTTAATCACTCTGAAATCGAACCCGTGTAAGTGCATAGGATGTCGCATCATAGAATTATTATAAATGGTAATACGTAGAATTTCACCCTTTTTGACAGGTATTTTATCAACTTCTGAAAGAATTTTATTATCCATACTCCACACATAGCGGTTCATATTTCCGGTAAGTGTAAATTTTAATTCCTTTACCGGAGCATCTTTGGGAAGTTCTGTATTATAGGGCGATTGTAGCATTGCATAATTCAGGGTTTTGATTTCTCCTAAAGCATTTGCATTGTAACGGTTGGGGTCGTTATCCATATTCATACTCTCGTGCTTGCTATGGTCTGGTTTTTTCCCTGACAATCCCGTAATTTCAGGATACATCACAACATTCATATCCATTTGATTCAGGCTCATTTTCATTCCCATATCATCTAAATCACCATTCATCTTCATCATATCGTTCATCATCTTCATCCCTTCAAAATATTTCAATCTTGGAAGCGGTGATATTAATTGTTTGATACCATTACCCACAAAATAACTTGCTGATTGTGTGCGGTCTTCGGTAGTGGCCGAAAACTCATAGGCAACGCCGTCATCAGGAATGGTTACTACAATATCATAAGTTTCGGAAACTGCAATGATTAATCTATCAACCTCCAGAGGCTCTACATCGTTTCCATCATTGGCGACTACTGTAATTTTACCTCCTGCATATCGTAACCAAAAATAGGATGAAGCCCCGCCGTTTGATACCCTTAGTCTTACTTTATCTCCGGCTTTTAGTGCTTTTCCATCAACGGTTTTTAAATCGGTAGTAGGATTACCGTTGATTAATATCTTATCATAATAGACATCGCTTACGTCCATTGCCAACATACGTTTCCATTCATTGGTTAATTTTGTTTTAAAATGTCCTTCTCTAATAGCTTCCGCATAAGATTGTGTTGCTCCTTTTTTTATAGCCGCCCAATCGTTGGCATTATGCAGCATTCTATTAATGTTATTGGGATTTAAATTTGTCCATTCGCTTAAAATGATGGGCACAGTTGGCAAATCATCTATTCCTTCTCTAAAGGTTGTATCATCATCACGCTTTTTCATTATAAAACTTCCGTACATCCCAATCTGCTCTTGCAAGCCCGAATGTGAATGATACCAATGTGTACCGTGTTGGATAATTGGGAAACGATAAGTATAAGTTGTACCTGCCTTAATGGGCTTTTGAGTAAGCCAAGGCACGCCATCTTCCTTATTGGGTAAGAACACACCGTGCCAATGCAATGATGTGCTTTCTTTTAATTGGTTATGTACTACAATTTCGGCTGTATCGCCTTCAGTAAATGTTAATGTAGGCATTGGAATTTGACCATTTACGGAGATGGCTCTTTTTTCTTTACCTGCATAGTTTACAAGGGTATCTTTAACAAATAAATCGTAGCGAACAGTTTTTGGTGCAGTGGCTTCTACCCTTCTTTTTAGAGTTCGAGGCATTTCAATAGGCATCGACATATTCTGCATTTTGTCTACCTTTTTTGGCTGCTCCTTTGTGAGATTCGGCATTCCAACGTTCTCTTTGTTTGATGACTGTTTTACCGTTTTAGCCTTTTCTTTTATTAATTTCATACCACACTTTGGGCAGTTACCTGGTTTCGTGGCATGTATTTCGGGATGCATTGAGCAAGTATAAGTTATTTGCTGAAACTTTTCTTTACTCATATCCATAGCTTTCATATCTTGTGCTTGTAAACAGGAAAATGCAGAAAGGATGAATAATATTAGTGTTATCTTTTTCATTGATTATTTTTATTGATTTTAAAAAAATTGCATTTATGGCAACATTGCGTGGTTTTCTGCTTTATATTTTACGCATTGTTTTTAATTTATGGTCGAAAGGCTATCGGCTGTCTTGCTAATCCAATCTATGACGATTTTTTTTTGCCCCCGTGAAAGCTTTGCATTGCTATGCAATATTTTATAAGAAGCTAACGGCATTTCATCGTTTTTAATTTGGTTTGCTATTCCTTCCAATTTACTTATTTGCCTTCGCCTACCTAAATTGCCAAATTCACTAAAGTTTAATTTTTCTTTTCCTCTACCAATATGCCTTTTCATAAACAATGCCATAGGTTGAATATCCGAATACCAAATATTTCTTGTGTTGTTACTGTGGCAATCGTAACATGCATTTTGTAAAATGCTTTGGACATTTAATGGAACGTCATAAACTTTTTCAAAATCTGTTTCGTAAACCTGCCCCTTGTTTACATTGAGGGCAGGCTGGTAAAACTGTATAGCAATAAAAATAAACAGCACTATAGGCAAAATTATCTTTAATACTTTTTTCATTTTAGAATTCCTTTTTCACAGAACCGCAGGTAAGCATTTGGCTACCGTAATAAGGATTTTTAATTACCTTTGCTTCGCTAATCCAAACAGCTCCTTTACCATCATTATACATTGGGCAGAAGTCTTGATACAATTTTTGAGTAGAGCCAAACAATGTGATAAGGTCTGAAATATCTTTACTCATTAATGCCAAATGCTCTCGTTGGTGACCTATTTTTCCGGCATTGGCACCAATATGTTCGGCATGTTCTTTGGCATCGTCAGCAATGTCCATATATTTTTTGTACTTGTCGGCAGGAATGGCTTTCATATTTATCTGATTAAATGTTACCAATAATTGCTTACCTGCATTGGCTGCTGCTTTATCATTATCTCCTACAAGTGCATTTTTTAATGCCAAATAATCTTTTATTATGGGCGCTATAGAGAAGTTTTGAACCTTGTCTTTTACATCTTGTTTTTCAACTTTTTCCGTCATCGTGTCAATTGATGCAGTTGTACTTGCTGTATCGCTTAGCGTTTGTGTTTCAACTGGTAGATTTTCGGAATTAATACTAGTATCATTAGCTTTTGTTTCCGTATTTTTATTTGATGACTCGTTGCACGAAATTGTGGCAACTGCAATTGTAGCCGTTCCTATGATGGAGAATATTAAATTTTTCATTTTAATGATTTTAAATAATAATGTGTAATTTTTTTGTTATTTATTTTCAAATTCTTTAAGCTTTCGCTTCATAAATTCGATTTCTTCTGCTTGGGTTTTGAGTATGTCTTTTTGCAACTGTATCAGTTCGGGGTCAGTAAGGTTTGCTTTTTCAGACATTAATACTGCCGCTGCATGGTGTGGGATCATACCTTTTACAAATTCATTATCACCAACAAATAACTGCTTCCGAATACCAAACCATGAAAAGATACCTATTGCAGCTGAAAGTATGATAATACTCCAATTGATTTTCGTGTTTTCGTACATACCCTTCATTATCCATAATTCTATTATCAACATTGCAGAAACCATTAGCAAAGTCATATATAAATTATTAATGTTGGGTATAAGATTGTTTAATCCATCAATCATTGCATACATTATAAAATACATTGCTGCGAACATAACAACCGCCATAATTGCAAAGCGTTTGTACATTGCCAAAGAATGTTTAACACTATGTACTTCATTTTTAATACTAGGTTGCATTTCGTGTTTGTTTTCAATACCTTCCATAATTCCGTGGTTATTTGTTGTTTATGATTTCTTGTACGCTGCCACAGGTAAGCATTTTAGAGCCATAATATGGATTCTTAATCGCTTCTTCCTTGCTCAGCCAATTTGCTCCTTTCCCGTTATTATACATCGGGCAATGCTGATAATATACAGGGATCTCCTGCTTTGATGCCTTAGCCAACTCATACATATTCTTAGAAAGCAAAGCGAATGCTTCCTTTTGTTGTGCAACATTTTTAGAAGCAGCAATCTTTTCGGTATTTGAAGTCAAGTCTTTCATTACTTTCATCCAAACGGTATGCTCTTCGGTAGAAAGTTTTACCATTTCTATCGCTTTGATGGCTTTCACCAATTCGGCAGCTTTTGTGGATGAATTGCCTGCATCAGTTTTTACCAAAGCATCTTTCACTGAAAAATAATTATCAAAAATAGTTTTCAATTGTGGTGCATTTTGGGCATCGGCAGTTTTTGTTGTTGCCATTTCGTTATGATTTGCGTGTTCGTTTTTCATATCCATACCTGCATCATTAGATTTTGCGACCGGTTTTAATTCCCTGCTGTATTGACAACATCCTGAAAGTTTAGCATACACATCATCCGGAGCTAAAAACTTTTCGCTGTCATAGCCTGCCAAAGCAATACGTTTCAATATTTCATCCTGATTGGTCTTACCGCTGTCATAAGTGAGTTTAGCTATTTTTGTGTCTTCATTCCATTCTACACTGGCTACCTTATTCACATTGCCTGCTTTTTCGATAGTGGCTTTACACATACCGCAATTGCCGTAAATTTTCACGGTTTCTGTTTTCGCATTCTTGAGTTGTGCGAAACTGTTTATTGATGATAGTAATACGGCGATTACCACCATTATTTTTGATAATGATTTCATTTTGAAAATTTTTAATTTAATAAGAAATACAAAAGGGGTGCGAAAACCGGATTTGGTTTTCGACAAGACATAACTTTGGCTGTAAAGCCTCCGTTTTAGCCTATTTTAGGTGGTTGCCAAATGGATGAGTAACCTAAAGAATAGTTGACTTGTTCAAACCCGAATTTTTGCTTTTTGTTTTCAGCAAAAGGGTCTGTTATATTTAAATCAAATGGTATTAGTAAGCTGACAAAAGATGAAGTAGTACTGCATCTGCAAGAGCTGTGTTTACAATTGCCATCGCAGTTGTTACCATCGTCACATTTTTTATCTGACTTGTACTTGCAACTGTCTTTGTAGTGCAATTTTTCAGATTTTTCTTTTGAGCAGGATTTTTTTTCAGTGCTTGTTGATTTTTTGGAACAGGCATAGCTTTGAAAGGGTATCAAAAAGAAACCCAAACAAAATAGTGTTATCACACTCGTATATATTCTTAAATTTTTCAACATAACAAATTTACAAATAAAAATATATTTTCAACAGCTTAGCTATATATATTTCAACTTCTTAGTAAAATTTCACCCAATGCTCTTGATTAAAAATTTAAATTATCCAATAAAAAATTGAAACTCTCATACTTAAATTCCTCACCTATTATTTCATTTTATCTTTTATATATAAGATATTTTTGCGTAAAAAATATCTCCCAAAAATTAAAAATAGGTAGAAATTCCGAAACTGAAGCCTGTCGTGGTTGATGAAGGATTTGCAAAAACATCTTTTTGTTTCTGAAATCTGTAATTAATTCTAAAAACAGTCTGTGCATTTGGTCTTAAACTAATTGCAGGCATTACACTCCATAGGTCATCTCCAATTTTGCTGTTATTTTCTCTAAAGTGGCCTACATTCCAATCTATATATTCAAAACGGCAAGCAACATTAACAACAGCTTTTTCCCAACTTAGAATTTTTCTTTTAACTACGGGTTGCACAATATCAATAAATCCTCCATATTGTCTATCCCCATATTGCTGTGTATAAGTTTCAGGAACATCTACTTTTACCCATGCCCATTCCGCAGTAATAAAAGTTCCCAAATTTGGAAGTGTATTATTATAATCCAATGCAAATACCCTTACACTTCTTTTATCATCGATCTGGAGACCATCATCCTGAAATTTATTATAAATACCTCCCATATAAGAAACTCCAATCTCTCCTGCTTTTTTATGTCTTGTAGCAATTTTGGCGGTTAAAAGAGGGATGCCACTGTTGATTTCTTCAAAACGTTCCGGATTACTTTTGGCAGCGGGCAAATAAGTTTTGTTCTGACTATTATCAATAATTGAATTATCAAAATTTCCGGAAAGATAGGCTTCATAGCCAATCATCCAATCTGCTTTATACATTTTTCCATATAACCCAAAGCCGGCGTTGCTAAATGTTGCAGGCAACATTTGTGTTGCTGATATAGGACGATCAGTAAATTCCCATTTCGGACCATCATGATTTTGGTTGAAAGCCCCAATTGGATTCATGATAATTCCTCCTCGCAAATTAAGCAGGGGATTGAGCTCCACATCAATGGCAGCAAATTCAATATTAATCTCTTTACCACCTTCTTCCCATTCTAGTTCACTAAGAAATTTTATTTTGGACGAAATTGAAGAAGATACGAAAAGTGTCGTTCTTCGTAATTGAAATTGATGTCCTTCTGATACGCCGTCGGTACTGATGTGCTGCCAGTTGACTTCTGCATAGCCTCCGATAGAGACAGGTACTTTTCCTAGGCCTAAGAAAGGGCGTGTGTAGACAGCATCCATATTTAAAGATTGGGCGCTGTCTGCAGGAATTCTTTTTAATAGCTCAGTATCGACCTGTGCTATGGTTGTTTGAAATATTAAAAATACAGTAAGGTAGAGGATTTTTTTCATACGGGTTTCTTTAAAGAAATTTTCAAAAAATCGAATTCTATGTACACCGGAAATTTTCTTAGTGCCCTATCAGCAGGGCCATTTTGTACATGCCCTTTATTGGTAAATTCGCTACCGTGTGCAGGACATTGGAGCTTGTCTCCAAACACTTGTAATTGGCTTCCCTGATGGCTACATTGCATCCATAGTGCCTCATATTCGGTTTCTGAAAAACGAAATACGCAGATAGGATATTTCAGGATATCATTTTGAATGATGACATAAGAACGTTTTTTATCTGGATATTTTGCTTCCACAAAATCTACCAAAGGCAATATAATGTAATCTTCTTCAATTGTTCCAGCAACTATTTTATTGCTTATACACCCTGAAAGAACGATAGGAAGTGCAGTAAGCCCCAAACAGGCAAAACCACATTTTTTTATAAATTCAAGTCTGTCCACTTTTATAATGATTTTAAAAATTTAATAATAGCTTCTTTCTCCTGAGATAATAACTGCATGTATTTATTTTTGCTATTTGTAGCTTCTCCACCATGCAGTTGTATAGCTTCCTCTATACTTTTTGCTCTACCATCATGCATTAAGAAATATTGCCCCCCTTGTGATTTTGGTGATAAACCCAGTCCCCACAATGCAGGAGTACGCCATTCATAGGTCTTTGCAGATCCTTCTGTATATCCATCATCCAAAGCATTGCCCATATCATGAAGCAATAGATCTGTGTATGGGTAAAACTTTTTATTTGATAATGCTGAAATTGAAGATGATGAAGTTTTTAATTCCGGGACATGGCATTTAATGCAACTTATTTGGGTAAATAGAGCCTGCCCCTGCTTAACACTATTGTTTTCTGGATCTCGTTGAATCGGCGTTTTTAATGTACGCAGATAAAATACGACATCTGCAATGGTTTTGTCAGAGACCTCTGGGTCAATGTTCATTCCTGAATAAACATCTTGAGGATTAAATGTTGAAGCAATGCCCATATCTTGATTATAGGCATTAACAGTCTGTTGAAGTAAGCTGTATGTGGATGCTTTTTTACCAAATCGTCCAATATACTTTCCTTCTTTTGGGATAGCAAAGGGGAATGGCGCTTGATACCCTGGAAGCACTATGTAATTTGGAACTCCTGAAATCCCATCATTATCTGCATCAAAAGGATCAGCCATTGCCAAGATATCTGTATCGGATACCAATTCAATAAAACCCAATCCTGTATTTGCAGGCGGAGTAAATTTGGAAAATGTCGCTCCGAAAGGAATTGTCTCCGGAGTAAAACCCGGTATCGCTCTATTCTGTAATTGGGGACCACCTAAATGTAAAAATAAATTACCTGTTTCGTCAACCTGCCCAAAACGAGTCAGCGTAGAAAAAGGTGTGCCCTTTCCGTCACCGGCATGACAACTGCCGCAACTTGTTGCTACAAATGTAGGCCCAAGCCCTTTTTCAACTGTGAAAATTTCATCATTAAAAGCTATATCTCCTTTTAAAAATTGCTGGTTTTCAGCATAAGACAAACCCTCAATTGGACCATCTAGTAATTCACCTTCGTCTATTGCTTCCGGATGAAGGTTATCACAAGCCTGCACGATAATAAAAACAAGATAGCAAAGTACAAAAACAGATAAATATCTTTTACTCACGATTATTTTTTTTACAAATATAAATAAATTGTTAGACTAATCTAACAATTTGTTTATATTAATCTAATTTTACTGTGATATTTAATCTGGATTTCGGTTTTTGAACTTTTATCTTATTTAACACAGAGTCATATTCCAAAAATTTTAAAAGAGTTCTACTCAGAGTAATCGTAATAGAAGATTTTTATAGTGTAAGAAACGGAGGTATAATTCTGTCCAAACTTTTTTTGGCGACGCATACAATTAATTACTAGATTAAAAAAGCAAAGAGGCTGTCCGAAAAGTTTGGACAGCCTCAATTTTTGCTGGTTTTATTTGTGCCCCAATACAGGAGGAGTATATGAATATTTGATTCTCAGAAGGTTTATCTGACTTTTAGGACACTTCCTTTTGCTTTTTTAATCTTCTATAATAAATTTTGTATTGCTATTATCTAATTTAAGAAAATAAACTCCTTTTGGTAGATTTTTCAAATTAACTGTATTCCCATTCTCAAATGGTTTTTCAATTGTTTGAACATTTTGTCCAGCAGAATTAATAATTAATGCAATTTTAAATTTTTTCAAATCTTTTTCGCCAGTTACTCTTAAGACATTTCCTCTAACTGGATTTGGAACAATGGTTAGATTTTTAGATATTGATGAAACATCATCTACACCCATATAAGCTCCCCAAATCAGCGCAACAAATTCAGGGCGGTCTATATATGGATTCCTATTTCCCTGATATGTGAAAGCTGCATTATTTCGTGCTATTTCAAAAGCTGAGACTGGATCTCCATCATTCCACGCAAGTAATTGTTTGAGTTCCCAAGTTTGAAGACCTGGAAATGCCACAGAGCCTAAAATGTTTCCATTGCTGAAACCAGAAAGTTGTGTTTCATATCTTGTTACAAAATATAAAATCATTCTTGCAATATCTCCCTTAAATTCATCTATTGGTTCAAAAACAGTACCTGCGTAGCCTGCGGAAGCCGAACTTCCTAATTTTGAGCCATTTAATGAAGTAAAAGAAACCGTTCCTACTTTTCCAAATGGGTAATTTGATCGCATTCCGTTTACTTTGCCATCAGTTGGTGTCACAAAATGGACATCAGATCTCATTGGTAAGTTTTGATTAAATAAGCTTTGTGGTACTACGTGCTCCCTGTTATAACAATCTCCTTCACTGCTGTAATTACCACACTGGTTAGAACCGTGGTTATAGTTGTATGGATCTGATCCAAGTGGATTTTCTGAATACATATCCATTACAGTTCCGTCGTTTTCATAAAAATAATCTCGGTCTGTAGTTTGAAATGCATTTAATAATCCTGCATACCCTTTGTCTTGGTGCCCATTGGTAATTATTGTTTTAAGTTTTGATTTTAGGGTTGCTCCAGAAAGACCTGCTGTTCCGTCATAATAATTCGTTGGTGCTTGTGCAGAGATTGTACAAAATACAAAGCCCGTCAAAAGATTTAGTAATAATTTTTTCATGCTAATGTTAAAAAATAAAAGGTTAATAAAAGTTGTTTGAATGAATTTTTGTTTGGAAAATATTGTTTGGAGAATACTTAAGTATTATTCAGAAAATGATACATTGTATTTTAACTATTTAGAGTGTGTTTGATGGTTAGATGGTCTGGGATGAATTTTTGTATACTTAACACTAAATTTATAAGTCTGATGTATTATTAGCAAAAGAAAAAAAAGGGCACAACATATCAGATAAAAGATATCCTTTGAGGAAACCCTATGTTTACTATTACGTATTGCTTTTCTTTTTAATGTCCTTTTAAAACTCATTATATTACTTTTAAAAGGACAATTGATAGTTTAGCCCCATCATATTCGTTTTATCAAATTTTTGATAAAATGGCGAAATCATCGAAGCAGACTTACCCTTGCTGATGTTAAACAAAGAATTGATTTTGGGATATAACCAATAAGCTAGTTCTGTTGACAATATCCCAACTCCAGCACCTGCAAATACATCAGTTACCCAATGTTTGTTATTGATTACCCGGTATACACTTGTAAAAACCGCAAATGAATATCCCGATATTCCAAGCCAGTAATTGGTGTCCTTATATTCACGGAATAAAAAGTGGGCAGTCGAAAAGGCAACAGCAGCATGTCCCGAAGGAAACGACATATTATTGGATTTATCAGGTCGCTCTTCTCCGATTAATTTCTTACTTGGAAGTACAATAGCCGCTGTCAAAGCCTGGCTGGTTGCAAAAATAATTGTTCTTTCTTTAAAATTATGTTTACCCTTCATCCCTGCTAAATTCAAGGCATACACCATTGCAGCAGGGACGTACTGTGTATAATTATCCAGTTTTGAATTGGACAAATTATGTTCGTTCACTTCTCCCCTAACATCACGATCTATTTCTTTCATCTGAGGAACAGCAAAACTGATGGCTCCGGCTGTAATCAAGCTTGCCGGGATAATTAATTTCTTGTAACTTAATTGATGATGTTTCAGATCAGATACCTCTAAAGAATCATAGTAATCTACAGTATTTAACTTCAGACTGTCTTGTGCTGAGGCTAAACAACAAATCTGCATCAATATTATGAGCATATATTTTTTGAATAAATTTGTCATGGGAATATGCATTTTGATTTAATTTCTGTAATTATTTCTGAACATAGTTATTGCTGTTCCGATATAAAATCGGAATAAAAACAATAGAATTATATTGATTTAAAGATTAGTTAGATATTGGAGGCTGGTTTAAAAACTTCATTTTATTTATTGAATTACAGTATTTAAAAAAATCTGAAAAGTAATTATTCAAATTTCATTTTCTGAATTCTTACGGCATTCAGAATAGCAATAAGTGAAACTCCTACATCAGCAAAAACAGCTTCCCACATCGTTGCCAGCCCTCCGGCTCCCAGAACAAGTACAATTGCTTTCACTACAAATGCTAGGATGATATTCTGCCAAACTATCTTTTTTGTCTGTTTGCCAATATTAATTGCAATAGGAATTTTTGACGGTTTATCATCCTGAATTACGACATCGGCTGTTTCAATAGTCGCATCACTTCCTAATCCACCCATAGCAATTCCTACGTCACTCAATGCAACCACTGGTGCATCATTTACCCCGTCACCAACAAATGCAACGCTCTCTTTTCTTGCTTTAATCTCTTTAACTTTATTGACTTTGTCTTCCGGAAGTAAATCTCCAAAAGCATTATCAATTCCTATCTTATGCGCAACATATTTAACCACACTACTCTTATCCCCACTGAGCATGGTCACCTTAACATTAAGATTATGAAGTTTTTTGATTGTAATCCCTGCATCTTCTTTTATGCTGTCTGCAATAGTAATAAGGCCAGCAAATTTTCCTTCATATGCTATTGCGATGATAGTATAAACAATTGTGGAAGGGTCAATATCATATTTAATATTGAATTTATCCATTAGCTTAAAATTACCTACCAACAAATCTTTTCCGTTCACAGTCGCTATAAGACCGTGACCTGCAATTTCTTCCGTATTCTCAAGATTGATAGAACTATCAATTTCTCCAACATACTCATGAATAGCGGTTGCGACAGGATGCGTTGACTTACTCTCCAGTGCATTTACCAGCTTAAGAATTTCGTCCTGGTCAAAACCTGGCAGAATTTTAACTTCCTGAACTTTAAAAACACCTTCAGTCATTGTTCCGGTTTTGTCCATTACAACGTTTTGTATCTCAGCAATTTTATCGAGAAAATTACTTCCTTTAAATAAAATCCCATTTCTGCTTGCGGCACCAATCCCTCCGAAATATCCTAAAGGAATCGATATTACCAATGCACAAGGGCATGAGATCACTAAAAATACCAGCGCACGATACAACCAATCTCTAAATACATAATCATCAACAATGAAATATGGTACAACGCAGATTAAAATTGCCAATAAGACGACTATAGGTGTATATATACGAGCAAATTTTCTGATAAAAAGTTCTGTAGGTGCTTTTTGTGATGTGGCATTCTGTACCAATTCCAAAATCTTACTTAATTTACTATCTTCGTAAGCAGTAGTGATTTTTACTTGTGCGACGCTCGTCAGATTGATCATTCCTGCTAAAACTGACTCCCCTTTGCTTTTCGTATCTGGTTTACTTTCGCCTGTTAAAGCAGCGGTGTTAAAGGATGCCGAATCACTTAGCAATTCACCGTCCAACGCTAATTTTTCACCAGGTTTCAATTGAATAATCTCTCCTATTTTAGCTTGTGCAGCTTTTATAGTTTTAGGAATATTATTCTCCAAAATTGTAACCTCATCTGGGCGCTGGTCAAGTAAAGCTTTAATATTACTCTTAGCCCTTGTAACTGCGAGAGTTTGAAAGGTCTCTCCTACAGCATAGAACAACATTACAGCAACACCTTCAGGATATTCTGCGATAATAAATGCGCCGACAGTAGCAATGGTCATCAGTAAAAATTCCGAAAAGACATCACCTTTTACGATACTTTCAATAGCTTCTTTTATAACAGGAAGGCCAACAGGAGCATAAGCAGCCACATACCATATTGTCCTAATCCATCCATTAAACCATTCAATTTTCACGTAATTATCAAATACTATTCCCGTTAATAGAAGCACCAGTGATATTACTGATGGTAAAAACATTTGAAAAATAGTCTTATCCGTGCTTCCGTGGTCGTGCCCGTCTTCATCGTTATGATCATGATCATGCCCGTCGTTCGCTGTATGTTTCGATTTTTCCAGGAGATTATCAGCCTTTTTATCAATCTTTTCCTCTTGTGCAGAGCAGCATAGCTGTTTGCCCTCTGCGTCATACTTGTGAATGTGTTCCATAATATTTTGATTAAATGTTTACATTTTTAAATCTTAAAGTAAGCTAAACGTCGTTTCCTTCATCATGCTTACTTTTGTTTGAAATATTACTTTTTATTATCTTTCTAAACCATGTGAATTTATTAAGAGATAATAATATGTAAATTAAAACGGTAGAAAATATAGCCAGTACATACATATTGAGAGCAACTGCAGAGCCGACTGCCGCCGTAGCCCATAAGGCAGATGATGTTGTCAGCCCCATAAGACTGTTGCTTTTATCCTTAAAGCTCAAACCTGCGCCGATAAAGCCGAGTCCCGTTGCTATCGCAGCGAGCATTCGTGCAATAGCAGATTTATCATCTGTAAGGTGAGATGCAATTGCAACAAACAGACACGAAGCCAAGGTAATTGCACCAAAAGTTCTGATTCCCGCATCTTTATGGGATGTTTCCCTCTCAAAACCTATAATACAACCTAATACTATTGACAAAAAGAGTTTAGCTGCAATAATTAACTCAAAGCGGAGATCCATATTCATATCAATTATTTTTTTTATTCTGCTTCAAACCATTATTTTTATAAAGGTAATAGGCTGTTTGATAATTGGCAATTGCCCTTCTTATTATTTCCGGCTTAGGTAATACAGCAATCTGATCGTTTTTTCCTTGTATATATTTAAAAGTCTCAACTTTTTGTTGGGGTGAAAGGATGACGAGATCATCATTCTCCATATAGGCAAGTTTTTGGTAAGTTCCCACAAATATTCTGGGAATATAGTTGTCGCTAATTACATTTTTCCCATACAGATTGCTTGTATATTTCCATCCTAAAAAGTTAAATAAAGTAGGATACAAATCAATTTGAGAACACATTTTATCGATTTTCAAAGACTGCTTGTCCTGAAGATTTACAATCATCGCGGGAATGTGGTATTTTGATATATCAATTTCATTTTTCCCGGCGCTGCTAGCACAGTGGTCTGCAACAATAACAATAACAGTATTTTTATACCATGGCTTATTTTTTATCTTTTTCAGAAATGCTCCTATTGCATAATCTGTATATTTAACTGCTCCTTCTCTTCCTGAACCAGAGGGAATATCAATTTTACCATCCGGATAGGTGAACGGTCGGTGATTTGACGTAGTCATAACAAAGTCGTAGAAGGGTTTGCCACTTTTATATTGCTGATCTGATTTTCTGATTACCTCATTGTAAAGATCCTCGTCACATATCCCCCATGCGTTTTCGAAAGTAATATTTCTATCATCGATTGAAGTTCTTGGCGCAAGATAGTTTTCCCTTGCAAATGCATTTCTGTTTCTATCAATAATGTTATATCCGTTATTCCCAAAATACTTGTTCATATTATCAAAATATCCGTCCCCTCCGTAAAAAAAACTTGTATCATAACCCTGCTCACTGAAAATTGACCCTATTGTTGTCAGCTGGTCATTATTTTTTCGTCTGACGATACTATTACCTGGTGTAGGTGGTATTGCGAGAGAGAGAGCTTCCATTCCTCGAACCGTCCTCGTACCTGTAGCATACATATTTGTAAATAAAACACTTTCTTTTGCAAGCGAATCCAATACCGGAGTTATATCCTGATTATTTCCAAAAGTTTTCATGAAATCTGCACTGAAACTTTCCATTGTAATCATAATTACATTAGGTCTTTGTATAGTTGCTGTGGTAGGTTTAATTTTTCTTTCGATTGAGAAACTGTTCTGCAGAAATATTGAACTGCTGTCTTTCAAATCATTTTTAATAATCTTAAAAGCATCCTTATTATCCATAAGTTGATAAAAATGATCGTAATTGATTTCATTATTATTATAAGCAGAAAAGAATGAATAGATTCCTGATTTTGACAATTCATTTTGATAGCGGTTGGTACTCAAATCCGCAAAATTGTTTTCGACTAAGAAAGCATAAACAAGAGTTGCTGCAAAAATTCCAACCGTTATTTTCAGCCTTGACAAAAATATGGTAGTGCCTTTGAAAGTATCAAAAAAATATTTTTTTCGGATACAGAAAAAAATTACAAAAAATGTGAGAATAATCATCACTGCAATTAATATGGGCAGGGGATAAGATTCATTGATATTATTAATTACTTCGTAAGTGTAAATAAGATAGTCTACAGCGATAAAATTAAACCGGCTTTCAAATTCCTGCCAAAAAGTTATTTCAGCAAAAAAGGAAAAAAACAGAATCAATATACCAAGAGAAAAAGAAAAGTAGGTAATGATTTTATTTAATCTAGAATCTACCAATCGTTGGGGCAAAATCAACAAATAAAGGCTATATGGAAATATGAAAAACAAACCTACCCCTATGTCATATATAAGTCCTAATAAAAATACTCTAATAAAAGATACTGCAGAAAACTCAGCCTTTTGAAATGAGGACAATACAAATCCCAGCCTTAGTAAAAAAGACATTATGATAAATAATAGAAAAAATCTGGTAAGCAATGCATAGCTGCTCTTAAAAAGACTTTTAGGTTTCATACCGAGAATAGATTTATTTTAAAGTTAAATGTGGATAGCGATCCCATGAACCGCCAAGCAAGCTTCCCGAAGTGATTCATAATCCGTAGGTCAGAGCCAACAATTATTACATCAAATCTGTTTTCCATATTCCAGTATTTTTGATTATTAGTATTTTAAATCTTTAAAGATGTGCTTCGCTTTCTTTGTGTCCTTCTGTTTCAATTTGAAAAGTAGTATGAGAAATTTTAAAATCAGTAGTAGCTATTTCTGTAAGTGTTTTTAGTAGAATATTCATATCCTCACTACGGTCAGCAATGACATGTGAACTCATTGCATTTACACCTGAAGTAAGAGACCAAACATGCAGGTCATGTAATTTTTTGACTCCATTTATGGATTCAAGAGATTTCCGTAAATCTTCTATGTTGACATCTTTTGGTGTACCTTCTAAGAGGACATTTATAGCCTCTTTCAAAAGTTTCCAAGTCCTTGGAAATATTAAAAGACCTATTGCAGCAGAAATTAATGGATCAGCATAATACCAACCTGTTGTTAACATTATTATTCCTGCAATCATTACTCCTATTGATGTTAATCCATCTGAAAGAACTTCAAAATAAGCGCCCTTCATATTTAGACTCTCAGAAGAATCTTTACGGATAATTATGATCCCAATGATATTTACCACTAAACCAATCCCAGCTACAATCAACATAGGAGTACTTTGTACCTCTGGAGGACTACTAAATCTCTGATATGCTTCAAACAAAACATATAGAGAAATACCTAATAAAACAACTGCATTAATAACGGCAGCCAATATCTCTGTTCTATAGTAACCAAAAGTTTTCTGAGAAGTTGCTTTTCTTTCACCTATCTTGATAGCAACGAATGCTAAAAATAGCCCTACCACATCTGTCAACATGTGCGCTGCATCAGCTAACAACGCAAGACTCTTTGTTGTAATACCTCCTATTACTTCTGCAATCATATATGTACCACTTAAGCAAAGTACAATCAATAGATTCTTTTTGTGCTTTGATGAGGCTGAAAGATTTTTATTATCATTATTCATAATTTCAAGATGTTATCATGTATTTAAACTACATTTCAAAATAGGAATCATTCTGTCTTTTAGCGGGAATATTTTTCTCACCAATCATTTGAAGAAGGTTAATTTCAATCGTGTGAGCCAAAGCTGTCATTGGCGTATCAACAGGAGTATTCTCAAAAGGATCCTGCATGATAATAGCTGTTTTCTCTATCGTAATAAATATAATAGGGACAATGATAGTAGTCGCTATTTCAACAGTCAACTGAGAATCTTCCAAACCAAAAGGCAGTAAAAAAGCAAAAACATAAATCAATGTATGAAGCAGGATACTGTAAGCTCTTGGAAATACTGTATTTTTCAAACGCTCGCATTTTCCCATGCTGTCACATAATCTCATAAGAACCTCATTTAACTGAACTTCTTTAAAATCTGAAATACGACCTTCTGCAGCAATTTTTCTAATATGTTCAGAATGCTTATCCAAAATTGCATTAGGAATATTTGTTCCTGTAATATTATGGGACTGCAGATAATTCTTCACTTTATCTGAAAATACCTGTTTTCTCAACGCTTCACCTAATGCATACACCCACACGATCTGTCTTTCTGTAAATACCCTGCTCTCCTCAGGTAGTTCAGGAACAAACTGTCTTACTAATCTTATAAAAGATCTTGAGTCATTGACTATAGCTCCCCATACGGTTCTTGCCTCCCACCATCTTTCATATGACTGTGCTGTTCTGAATGCCAGAAGTAATGACACTGCCGTTCCCAGCAAAGCGGGGATGCTTAATGGAATAGATATTTTTTTAAATAAAGATATATCATCCAAAAAACCTATAAGAAAAGCAAAAAATACAATCAATATGATCTGGTACTTAATCTGACGGACAAAATATCCTATTGAAATTCTTTTGTTGAGTAACATAGTTTTTTTGTATTTAATATTTATATGTTTTCTACCTTTTAATTTCGAGGGAAAACCCTTTATTTCTTTTTATTATTTTCAAGACCACATATAACAGCATAGTCACTATGCAACCTGTAATAAAAACATTATTGAAATGAAGGTGGTTATTCATAACTTCTGCCGTAAGATCAAATACAGTAAAAATCAGAAAGATGGCAAAAAGTCCGTTTTTTTCTTTAAGCAAAACTTTTCTGATACTGAACCTCAGCTGATTACTTTTGAACAATGAAAAATTAGGTATAAACGGAGGTACTCTTTCAGTCCACCTGATATAATAATCCCCAAATTTTCTTTCAAGAAACTGCTCCTCAGCAAATATGATTCTTTCATAATAGATCCAATAAAAAAGGATGAATGAAACTATAAACCATATGTTTTCAGTAAACAGAGCTACACCAAGCCACATAAAGAAATTTCCGAGATACAGTGGATTTCTGACAATACTGTAAATTCCTGTTGTATTTAATTCATCAGCCACCTGACCCGCTTTTGTGTTTCTGCCTGATGTATTTTTTGGAGTAAAACCAACTGTGTAAATTCTTATGCTTAATCCGAAAATACTTATAAGGAGGCAAAACAATTCATAATAAACATTACATTCAGAGCTACTTCTGTTCCAGTTGGTCTCAATAAAAACTGCTAAACCAATGAAAAGAATGATAAGCGGTAAAAAACTTCTGTATCTGAACAGCCAGTTACCTTGTTTTTCAAGTTCTTGTTTTAAGGCCATAATCATTAATTTTTAAATAAGAGTGAAACACCTTAAGGTTAATTTCACTCTTTGAGTTTACTAATGCCCATGATCTCCAGCGTTCGATAGTTTAGCATTCACGAAGAAAGCTCCTTTAACGACAATCTTTGCATCTTTTGGAATTTCAGTAACAGGAGTAATAGCGGTATAGCCCATTTCTGATGAACCTTTCGCCACTTCAACTTTTTCAAAATTCATTTTCTTCCCCTGTTCTTTCGCGTGATTTCCAGCTTCCTGTTCATTTTTGTGACCGTGTTCAGCTTCTCCTTCATCATGTCCATGTCCATGATCATCATCTGCCTTCTCTAGAGCTTCATGCTCCTCAGCTTTTTTGTCTGTCTGTACAAATACATAGAACTTACCGTCAGCCTCTACAATTGCCTCATCGGGAACTGCAGGCGTTGTCGCACTCTCAAGATTAATTACACCTGTGATATTCATTCCGTCGATCAACCCCACTTTATTTCCTGTAACATTGGCATGAACAGAAATGGTCTTGCTTTCATTTTCAAAAGAAGAACCAATACTATAAACTTTTGCATTATAAAGCATTTCAGGGTTATTGGTCAGCTTAAACTGTACATTTTGACCTACTTTCATTTTAGGAAGGTCTCTTTCGAAAACTTGAAGATCCAAATGAATCGAACTGTTATCAATCATTTCCAAAACTGGAGACGAAACATCCACATAACTTCCTATCTGCGCATTGATATTACTTATAATACCACTTATAGGAGCAGTAATGACCAATCCTGAACGTAGATTCCTGTTATTAACCTTTCCTGGGCTTATTCCCATCAGCTGAAGTTGTCTCTGTAAAGATGCTCTTTGTGTTCTCAGACTCTTCAGTTCGGCATCAGAACTCTGTAGATTCTTTTTGGCTCCTGCATCATTGTCAAATAGCTCTTTCTGCCTTCTGAATTCCTGCTCTGCAAAAGATATTCGACTGTTTACGGTTAAATATTGCTCCTGCAGCTGAATGTATTCTGGATTACTGATGCTTGCCAACACCTGCCCTTTTCTTACATAATCACCAATCTGAAAATTAATGGTCTTAATAACACCTCCATATAAAGAGGTCACTGTAGCTTTTTTATCATTAGGAACCCTCAACAATCCGTTGGCTTTTATGGTTGACGTTAGGTCTTTCATTTCAACTTGTCCCAGTAAGACTCCTACAGATTTCATTTGTTCTTCTGTAAGTTCAGCAATAGTTTTCGGTCCTTCTTCGTGAGCACCCTCTTCAGCTTGTTCTGTTTTGGGTTTTTCTGTTGTTGCTTCCGCTGTATCTTTCTTTCCGCAACTAACAGCAAAAAGTGAAATTAAAGCTAGAGATACAATACTATATTTGATTTTCATCTTTATAAATTTATTTGTCAGATGAAGTACCTGTAATACTGATTAATTAATAGCATTACAGGCATTTCATTTTATTGATTGATTATTGAATTAATGATAATGACAGATTCATTGACCTGCTGAATGGATTGCAGATATTTCAACTGAATATTGGTAGAAGTCTGCAAAGCAAAAAGATATTCCACATATGATATTTCCCCTGTTTTATATCCCAACTGCCCTGCTTTTGTAATCTTCTCAGCATTTGGAATAGCCAGATTGACATAGTAATCATACTGTTTTATATTTTGCTGATATTGGTTCAAAGCATTTTCAAGCTGTGCTTCCAATTGTTTTTGCTGAAACTTCGCATTGGACTCCGCCATTTGCTTTTGATAATCCAGTGAACGAATTCTCGCCTTGGTTGCACCAAAAGTTAATGGAATAGAAACTCCAATTGTTGCAGAATGAAATCTGTTTCCACCGTTAAAATATTGATCCATTCCATTTACAGTCTGAAAACCAATCAGTGACTGATTTGTATAACCTATTGTGAAATCCGGTAAACCTAGGGACTTTTCAACCTTTTTGTTTTTCTCAGCAATCTCCATATCCTGATAAAAAGCCCTTACCGTAGGATGTCTTGCAACAACAGTACTGTCCAGAACATAATCCGCTTTCAGAGGATGATAATTCTCATCATATAATATGGTAAAATCCTCAGAAGTATTTAAAAGTGCCTTTAGGTTTTTGTAAGCATTAATCAAATACACCCAATTTTGTTTGAGTAACAGATTAATTTCTCCTTTCTGCGTTTCAGCGGTATTAATTTCAATTTTTTTAACATCTCCCGCTTTAAACCTAACTGTTGCAATTCTAATAAAATCGGTATATAAGCTGTCCAGGTTTTGAAGTTTTGTCTGATTGTACTGCAAGTACTCAATCTGATAATAATATGTTCTAACCTGTTTAGCGAGTTCATTTGCAGACACCTCTTTACTTATTTGTTTACCTTTCACCTGCTCGTTAATAAGGTCTTTTTTGGCTTTAAATAAGCTGGGAAATGGAATTGTCTGAGAAATGGAAAACATTTGATCAAACTTTTTCGAGTTATACTGTCCCAATTGCATATCTGCATTCATTTTAGGAAGTTCTTTGGCGGTAGGCAATAATGCTTCCGTGGCCTTAATATCCAGATCTTTTGACTTCATCAGGTTATTGTTGGTTAGCGCCATCTTGGTAGCCTCCTCAAGACTCAACGGATTACCCTGCTGTGCTTTAAAAGTCTGACCTAAAAATAAGAATCCTAATATCACAAGTGTTGCAACTGATTTATTACCTATTTTCTTTATGTTGATTTTTGTATTAAAAATAATATAAAGCATAGGCAATACAAATAATGTCAGGAATGTAGCTGTTACCAAACCTCCAATAACAACTGTTGCCAGTGGTTTCTGAACTTCTGCTCCTGCTCCCGTAGAAATTGCCATTGGCAAAAATCCTAATGAAGCCACCGTCGCTGTCATCAAAACGGGTCTCAACCTCGTTTTGGCACCTACCAATACGCGCTTTAGAATATCGGTTTCGCCTTCTTTTTCCAGTTGGTTGAAAGTGCCTATCAAAACAATTCCGTTCAAAACCGCAACTCCAAATAAAGCAATAAATCCAATTCCTGCACTGATACTGAATGGCATATCTCTTAATATTAAAGCGAAAACACCACCAATAGCACTCATTGGAATGGCTGTAAAAATTAGCGCAGCCTGTTTAAAAGAGTGAAATGTAAAATATAAAAGCATAAAGATCAGTAGCAACGACACAGGAACAGCAATCATCAACCTTGCGCTCGCCGCCTTTAGATTTTCAAACTGACCACCATAGGTGAAATAATATCCCGACGGAAGTTTAACCTGTTGATCCAGCTTTTTCTGAATATCTTCCACAACGCTTTCAACATCTCTGCCTTTGACATTGAAACCGATAACAATTCTTCTTTTTCCTGCCTCACGACTGATTTGTGCGGGACCTAATTTATAACTGACATTTGCCACCTGTGAAAGAGGAACCTGCACTCCGGAATTGGTGGAGATCATCAGGTTATTTACATCATCGATATTAGTTCTGTTCAGACTGTCTAAACGGACAACAAGATCGAATCTTCTTTCATTTTCGAAAACCTGCCCTGCTGCCTGTCCTGCAAATGCAGTACTTACAGCACTGTTAACATCCTGAATATTCAGTCCATAATTGGCCATTCTTGTTCTGTCATATTCCACATTAATCTGCGGTAGCCCACTAACACGTTCTATTTGTGGGGAAGTTGCTCCCTGAACCAATTGAATAACTTTTGCTGTTTTATCTGCATAAATTGCCAATGAATCTAAATTCTCACCAAATATCTTCACCGCAACGTCCTGTCTGATACCGGTCATTAGTTCATTAAAACGCATTTGGATCGGCTGGTTTTTTTCAAAGAAAACTCCTGGAATGGTTTCCAGTTTTTCAGAAATTTCGTCGGCTAATTGTTCATAGGATTTCTTGGTTTTCCATTCATCCTGTGGTTTTAGTACGACAATCATATCCGTGGCTTCCGGCGGCATAGGATCAGTAGGGACTTCTGCAGCTCCTGTTTTTCCGACAACCATTTTTACCTCATCGAATTGCTTGATAATTCTTGAAGCCTGCATTGAAGTTTCTATACTTTGACTTAAAGAACTTCCCTGTGGTAAAATACAGTGAAAAGCAAAATCTCCTTCCTGTAATTGAGGAATAAATTCTCCTCCCATTCTACCAAAAATCAGAACTGCAACGGCAAATATGGCAACTGTTACTCCCACCAGCCAATATTTAATTTTCAAAGCTTTTTCCAAAAGAGGCTGATAGATTTTTTGGAGTCTGTTCATCATCTTATCTGAGAAAGTCTCTTTATGAGAAGGTTTTTTTGATAAGATCAAGGCACTCATCATAGGAATGTAAGTCAGTGACAAAATCAAAGCTCCTAGAATTGCAAACCCTACTGTCTTAGCCATTGGTGTGAACATTTTACCTTCAACACCCACTAAAGTTAGAATCGGAATATAAACGATTAAAATAATGATCTCTCCGAATGCAGCACTGCTTCTAATCTTTGACGCAGAAAGGAAAACCTCTTCATCCATTTCATTTTGAGTCATTACCTTCATACTTTTTCTCATTCCAAGATGATGAAGGGTGGCTTCGACAATAATCACTGCACCATCTACAATCAAACCAAAATCAATAGCTCCTAAACTCATCAGGTTGGCGCTTACCCCAAAAACATTCATCATTCCTAAAGCAAATAGCAATGAAAGGGGAATTGCTGAAGCTACAATCAAACCAGCTCTTAAATTTCCAAGGAAAATAACCAAGACAAAGATTACGATCAATGCTCCTTCAATCAGGTTTTTTTCTACAGTACTGATTGCTCTTCCTACCAGATCTGTTCTGTCCAAAAATGGCTCAATCACAACATCTGCCGGAAGCGATTTCTGAATGGTAGGAATTTTTTCTTTAACTCTTTGAACGACTTCATTACTATTGGCGCCTTTCAGCATCATAATTACACCTCCCACTGCATCTACTTCGCCATTATAAGTCAAAGCTCCATAACGGACTGCGTGGCCTAAGCCAACATTGGCTACATCTTTAATGAAAATCGGAACACTACCCGTTTCATTTTTGACAGCTATATTTTTTACATCTTCAATCGAAGTAACGATTCCGATTCCACGAATAAAATAGGCATTCGGCTTTTTATCAATATAAGCACCTCCGGTGTTTTGATTGTTTTTCTCTAAAGCAGTAAATATATCTGTAATACTTACTCCCATTGCTTTTAGACGGTTTGGATTTACTGCAACTTCATACTGTTTCAACTCTCCTCCAAAGCTGTTAATTTCCGCAACACCAGGAGTTCCGTTAAGCTGTCTGCGGACAATCCAGTCCTGCATTGTTCTTAGCTCCTTACTGCTGTATTTTTTCTCACTGCCTTTTTTAGGGTGAAGAATATATTGATAGACTTCGCCCAAACCTGTACTTACAGGAGCCATTTCAGGTGTTCCCACACCTTTCGGAATTTCTTCGGCAGCTCTTTTTAATTGTTCGCTGATTAACTGACGGGCAAAATAAACGTCTACATCTTCTTTGAAAACAACGGTAATAACTGATAGCCCAAACCTTGAAATACTTCTTGTTTCTTCAATATTTGGGACATTGGCAATACTTTGCTCGATTGGAAAAGTAACGAGTTGCTCCACTTCCTGTCCTGCAAGCGTCGGGCAAACTGTAATAATCTGTACCTGATTGTTGGTGATGTCCGGTACGGCATCAATAGGTAATTTTGTGGCGCTCCAAGCACCCCAAATGACTAACATCAAAGTCATCAAGCCTATGATGATTTTATTTTTGATGCTAAATCTTATGATATTATCTAACATTGAATTTAAGTTTTTATTGAAATTCGAAATGTGTTCATCAATTGTGATGAACCTAAAACGAAATACAAAGATGAACAGGATTACAATGCAATCATATTGCAAAGTATCCATGACAAATTGATGAAAGACACGCACCTTTCATTGAATCAATAAAAACTAAATCTTGGGGGGTTGCCAAATTTGGTCGTATACCAAATACGCAAAGTCATTTTTCTGAAAATGAATCTTTTTTGAAAAATATTCAGTGACCTTTTTTTGAAGTGGAAGAGGTTCACTTTTAAAAGAAGCTACTGTTATCTGACAACAGTTACAAGTACATAATGGAGAACAAATATCTCCTTTGTCTTTAGAATGAGAATCTTCAGAATTGCTGATAGTACTGTAAGAATCTTTAGAATTATTTGGAGACTGCGCATGGATATCATTACAAGGCACTACGGCAAGCACCATGAAATAAATAATTAAAAAGAACTTAACTAATCTCACTTTACAAATATAAATATATTTTTCAAAGTTTAACTAAATATTCTAAAAACTTTTAAAATAAAAATTCTTGAAAAACAAAAACTTATTATTAATAAACTTTTTAAATTTCGCAACTATTAACAAACGACAATCAAATGTAGATTTTTCATCTGTTTTATTTTTGACTAATGATACTGTGAAGCTGTCTGTCTACTACATCAACAAACTAAAATGAATGGTGAAACTTTGATAAGATCTGCCATTTCATTTTTTTATCGATATTTTTATTCCAACTCATCTTTTTCTTCTAAAACTGCAAAACACAAAGTTCTGATTGGTATTAAAAGGTGTTCTGTGGTCTACGGTAAAGCATTCTATTTTATTGAAATGTTCCTTAAAGCGACTTTCCAATGAACTTTCAGAATACTGTTTGATTTCAATACCACTACATTTTATCGGACCTTGTTCTGAAAAGCTCCCGATTACCAAAATTCCTGTTGGTTTAATGTTCTGTTTAACCGTATCGATGTAGCTTTCAATTTCATTATCCTCTGTCAAAAAATGAAAAGCAGCCCTGTCGTGCCAAAAATCATATTGTTCTGTGGGTTTAAATGTACTGGCATCTTCAACTATCCATTTTACACGGTTTGACTTTTCGCCAAGTCGTTGCTTAGCTTTACTAAGTGCTGTCTCTGATATGTCTAAAACTGTAATGTCCTGATAACCCAAGTCAAGCAAGTGATCAACAAAAAAACTATCTCCTCCGCCAATATCAATTATTTTGGCCGTTTTTGATACATTGAATTCTTTAATAAATGCTAATGACGTTTCGGGTGTAGGCTGATACCAGCTTACTTCTTCCAAAGCTTTGGTATTGTATATTTTTTCCCAATGATTTTTTCTATCAGATAATGACATATCTCTTTAATTTTTTGTACTATTCAAATTTAACTCATTTTTTTTTTACTATCTCTCACGTTTAACCACAAACTTACCTTTACCAATAGTATCAAGACGGGAACTTCTACCAACGGTCCAATAACTCCCACAAATGCTTGTGGGGAATAGATACCGAAAATAGATATTGCTACTGCTATAGCCAATTCAAAATTGTTTCCTGTGGCTGTAAATGCGATGGATGCGTTTTTGTCGTAAGGAATTTTTAAGGCTTTATTGATAAAGAAACTAACGAAGAACATTAGTATAAAATAGATAATTAGTGGTATGGCTACTTTTATTACATCCATTGGTAACTCTAATATTTTATCGCCTTTCAAGCTGAACATTAATACTATGGTAAACAGTAAAGCATATAATGTAATGGGCGATATTTTGGGTACAAATTCCCTGTTATACCATTCTATCCCTTTTGATTTTACCAATGCATAACGGCTTATAAAACCCGCTAAGAATGGAATGCCTAAATATATCAATACGCTTATTGTAACATCTTTCATTGATACACTTACATTGAAATTTGCCAATCCTAATTTACTCGGTAACACATTAATAAATAACCAAACTAAGAAGCTATAAGAAAGCATCTGGAAGATACTATTTAATGCCACTAACATAGCTGTATATTCTCTGTTTGCTTTAGCTAAATCACTCCATACGATTACCATTGCGATACATCTTGCCAAACCTATCAGTATCAAGCCTGTCATATAATCGGGTTCATTTCGTAGAAACAAAACGGCTAATCCGAACATCAGCAAAGTACCGATAATCCAATTCAGAAACAACGATATGCCGATTACTTTTTTATCCTTAAATGCTTGGGGCAATAATGAGTAATCTACTTTTGCCAATGGTGGGTACATCATCAGTATCAGACCTATTGCCAAAGGAATGTTTGTGGTGCCGGCTGAAAGAGCATCCGTAATTTTTGAAATACCCGGAAAGAAATGTCCCAATCCTATACCAACTGCCATTGCAAGGAATATCCATAAGGTAAGGTAACGGTCAAGAAATTTTAGTTTTGGTTGCATAGCGTTGCTAATTTGTAAGTTCTTTATATTGGTTTGCTGTCAATAAGTTTTCTAATTCTGTAAGGTCTTTGATTTCAATTTTTATCAACCAACCATCTTTATATGGGTTGTCATTGATAAGTGTAGGTGCTTTCAATAGTAGGTCGATTGTTTCAATGATTTTACCCGATACGGGCATAAATAAATCCCTGACCGTTTTAACCGCTTCAACAGAGCCGAATACTTCATCCTGCTGAAAATTATATCCAACATTCGGTAAGTCTGCATTTACAATTTCGCCCAATTCACTTTGTGCAAATTCTGTGATGCCTATTGTACCAATATTCTCTTGTACTTTAATTCAAGTATGTTCTTTTGAATACTTTATATCGTTTGGAAGTTCCTTTTTATCATTTTTAGGATTAATAACCTCTTCTTAAATTTTCTGCGTATTCGTTTGGTAGTGGGCTTTCTTCAACTGCTTTTGCTGATTTTTCAATATCATAATCAAAGCGTATAAATTCTACACTGATACTATCTTTATCTAGTACTGAACTATCTTCATTGATTGTAAGCATCACGTAGCCACCTCTTACATCATTATCTTTAGGTTTACCTACCGAACCAATATTGATGGCGTGTCTGAAATGATTTTTTCCGTCAATACCAGAATTTAAAATACGGTGGTATGGCTTGTGTGTATGCCCGAAACACAAAATGTCCGCGTCCGCCTGTTCCATAATTCTGAGCATACTTTTTTCTTCTCTATCCTCAAATAAATATTCATTTATTTTTCTTGGACTTCCGTGTACTAATAATAAATTGAGCTTATCTTCATTCAATTGAAATTCTACTTTGATATGTGCAGGAAGTGTACGCAAATAGGCTCTTTCTTCATCTTTCATAATAGAGTTGGTAAATGAAATAGAGATTTTCCCATTATCTTTTTCCCCGTCTGTTTTGTACGCACATCCACAATCGTTGCTCATACGCCCGATGCCAAAATCATAATTTCCTGCAATGGTTGGTATTTTCCTTTTACGGATTTCGTTTACAACTTCATTTGCCCAAATATTATAACCTACCAAATCGCCTAAGCAATAAATACTGTCGGGGTTTCTTTTTTCTACATCTTCAAAGAATGCTTCTAAGGCAGGTAGATTGGCGTGAATGTCGCTGAATAATGCAATTTTCATTTTTATTGATTTTTATGTTTTGAATTTTGTTTTACTTATTAAGATATTAACAACAACCACCTCCTGGCGTACAAGCGTTTGAATTGTTTACAGATAATTCAGTCAAATTTTTCTTTTGTTTCTCTGAAGGAATGCCACAAGCATCCTGAGCCAAACACGCAGTCGTTTTATTTTTTAGTACAAATGTTTTCCCGTTAAACTCCAAATCGTACTTGCCAATTGTTCCGCTTTGATATTCTACTTCTATCTCAGCATCTTCCATTCCCAATTTTTCTTCAGATAACTTGATGATGTTTAATAGTTTGGTCGGCTTTAATCTATGCTCGTAATCATCTGCATTCCATAATTGAAAGTTGACCACTTTTTCATTTCTGATTGTTCCACCACAATCGATGAAATTCTTTGTAATTACACCCACTTCTGTAACGTGAAAGTGTTCTGGTACAAATATTCCGTTCTCTAATTGAAATTCAACATTATCTAATGTTGGTAAGATTTCTTTGATGTCTGATAGTTTCATAAATCTTCTATTTTATTATGATATTTTTCTATACTTTGGAATTCTATTTTTGATATACAAATTTAATCGATACATAATATTGCAATATAACGATATTAAGGAATGTAAAAAAATGCCTTTAACAGCATTGATTTACTTTTACTTCCTGTTCAAAGAATTGATTGAAATACTCTTGTATCTCTTTCCATTTCTTTTCTTCTATACAATAACAAACTGATTTTCCATCTATTGTACCCTGTATAATACCCATATATTTCAACTCTTTTAAATGCTGCGAGATTGTCGCTTGCGCCAAACCTAATTTATCCACCAAATCATTGCAAATGCAGGATTTTTGATTGATAATATATTGAAGTATAGCTACCCTTGCAGGATGTCCAAAAACTTTAAACAAAGAAGCTAATTTATTTTGTTCATCTGAAAACATATCTGATTTTGTAAGCCCCATACTTAATTATTTAATATCGCAATATTACGATATTAAATTTGAAATACAAAAAGATTTAATAGCTTTTTACAAATTATATTTAAAAAAGGTATCAGGATATAACTTCTATTTTTTATAAAATTATATTTTGAACTTGTTACCATCTTTGAGACAAAATCATACACATTATTAATAATTTTCTAAAATTTTTTCTTTACAACTTTTAAAGACAATCTTCTCGCATAAATCCAGTGATAAATGAATGTGAAGCTCTCATTCCTTTTGTTTCTAATTATTAGACACTAAGAAGGATGCTATATCTCTCACAACTTTACTTATAAATACAGGATATCTCTGGAAAAAAATGTTTTTCTTTCTGATCATTAAGCTGGATTTCTTTTTCAATAAAAAATACTCCGCTAACCTCACACAACTCCCTACAGGAAAAATATTAGGATGTTTTTTGCTAAATTCAAATCTTACGATCTCTCTTGGAAATCGAAAGATATATAAATAAAAAATATATGAAGATTATTAACAAAAGATGACTAGCAGCTTTTTTAGGATGTCGAACTTAAGTTTTGTCTTCTTCAAGACATTTTTGAAATCTTAACAGACAAATTTCAATATCTTTTTAAAAAAACTGTATCATTACTTTACAAGGCATATCAACTTCGAATATAGATCCTCTATACAACTATCTTTGTCTGATAATTTAATTATCTCAGAAATCTTTTTACATTCTTTTGTCAAGATATTTTTGTTTAAGTAACATCATGTCCTCACTAACTTTGCTATCTAATATCTTCGCATAATGCTGCGTAGTTTTAATACTTTTATGACCTAGCATTTTACTTACACTTTCAATAGAGACCCCGTTAGATAAAGTAACGGTTGTTGCAAAAGTGTGGCGTGCAATATGGTAAGTTAATTCCTTATTGATACCACACAGATCTGCAATTTCTTTCAAATAGGCATTCATCTTTTGATTACTAAGAATAGGCAGAAGTTTTCCACTATTAAGGCAAGCCGGATGATTTTTGTATTTTTTAATAATTTTCTCTGTTTGAGAAAGTATGGGAATATTAGAAGTAGTTTTAGTTTTCTGACGTTTGGTATAAATCCATTGAGAGCCATCAAGACCTAAATTGATATTTTGATATGTTAGTTTTTGGGTATCAATGTACGCCAGTCCGGTGAAACAGCTGAACAGAAAAATATCTCTAACCAAAGACAATCTCTCATTTGTAAAATCTTTGGTAAAAAGCACTTCAATTTCCTGTTCATTAAGAAACATTCTCGTCACTTCATTAAACTTAGAATGATAGTTCATAAAAGGGTCTCGCTCTATCCATCCATTCGCAAGACAAATACGAACAATCTTACCAAAATTCTTAATATACTTAACAGCAGAATTATTGTTGCAGGATCTCTCGGTTCTTAAAAAAAATTCAAAATCATTTAGAAAAGCATAATCAATCTTTTTAATTTCAATGTCGGTAATACTATATTTCCATTTCAAGAAATCTTTTGTATGTTTGAGACATGTTTTATAACGTGTCAATGTTCCTTGTGCAAATTCTTTTTCAATCAGTTTCTCCATTCGATCATTATGATCCTGAAAAATAGGAATGAGCATTCTGGTCAATTTACCTTTACCAACTAACTTATTTTTAAGAGTCTCACAAGTTACTGTTTCCTTATCTCTGATTAATTCGTGATAGGCATCATAAACTTTCTGCTCAAAAGTTTTCAAATAAAAATTAAGTGATCTAAATTCTTCAGAAGAGCCACTAACCTTCTGCATTGCAGAATTCCATTTTGAAGCCTTTACTGTACGTTTTGTGCTTATCTCGGATATCTTGCCATCAATTGTAATTCGTAAGTAAATAGGAGACTCTCCTAAAGAATTGATTTTAGCTTTTTTTACATAGAAAAGTAAATTGAATGTCTTGTTCATTTCGTAAAGGGTTTGAGATTTAAAATTAATCTTAGCAAAAACTTATCACAAGATATTCAGTTCCTGAACTAGCTACTGAACAGGGTTTGTTGAATTTTCAGTGACCTTTTTAAACCTATTTTAACAGGTCACTGAATAGGTCACTTTCAAATTGTGCTTTTTTAACTTTCTTTGAATAGACATAAAACGAAAAAAGCTTTAAAACATATGTTTTAAAGCTTTTTGCACTACTTTGATATTGTAGTTGCGATCCGGACGGGACTCGAACCCGCGACCTCCGCCGTGACAGGGCGGCATTCTAACCAGCTGAACTACCGGATCAATTTTTTAAAAAAGAAATTGAGAAAACTTCTGCGATCCGGACGGGACTCGAACCCGCGACCTCCGCCGTGACAGGGCGGCATTCTAACCAGCTGAACTACCGGATCAATTTTTTAAAGTAAATTGAGAAAACTTTCTGCGATCCGGACGGGACTCGAACCCGCGACCTCCGCCGTGACAGGGCGGCATTCTAACCAGCTGAACTACCGGATCATTTTTTAAAGAACTTCGTTTCTTTTTCGTGGTTGCAAAATTACACCTTTTTTTGTTATCTGCAAATTATTTTAGAAAAAAAGCCTTCCAACACTGGAAGGCATTCATTATCAAACTTATTTTTTTTATAAGTGAGCGCTTAATTTTTCAGCGATTACTTCTTTTGGAGCTACACCTACTAATTTATCTACTACTTCTCCGTTTTTAAAGATAAGAACTGTAGGAATATTTCTGATACCATACTGCATAGAGATTTCCTGGTTGTTATCCACATCTACTTTCCCAACTACTGCTTTACCTTCAAAATCTGATGCTACTTCTTCGATGATTGGTCCTAAAGTTCTGCAAGGTCCACACCATACTGCCCAGAAGTCTACTAATACCGGTTTGTCTGATTTTAAAACCGTATCCTGAAATGAGCTGTCTGTAATTTCTAAAGCCATTTTTGTTTCTTTTATTTTATTAATATTATTTTCTTTTAATCCTCTTATCGGATGTTCAAAATTACGATTTTTAGAGCACAAGACTATCTATGCTCAACATTAGTTTTTTCTATAGTGTAATCTTTTGAAATTTCTTTCAGTGCATTGACTAATGCATCAATATCCGATTTGGTCGTCATATGGCTGAAAGAGATACGCAATGGCGTACAGTGATCCATTTCGTCTTCAGAAAGCACCATCATCATTACCATTGAAGGTTTTGACGCTCCTGACGAGCATGCACTTCCCTGAGAAATTGCAATTCCTTTCATATCCAGCTGAAGTCCTATCAATGGATTTTTATAAGGCAGTAATGCACTTAAAACCGTATAAAGACTATTTTCCTTTTCAGCGCTTCTTCCATTGAACTTTATTCCTTCAATTTCTGTGGAAAGCCTTTCAATTGCATAATCTTTGATATCCTGCATATGGCGGGTATATTCCTCCATATGATTCAGAGAAAGCTCCAATGCTTTCCCCAGCCCTACGATACCGCAAACATTTTCAGTCCCTGCTCTAAGACTTCTTTCCTGGGGTCCTCCGGTGATAATTCCTTTTAATCCTGTTGCCTTTCTGATAAATGCAAATCCGGCACCTTTTGGTCCGTGAAACTTATGGGCACTACAGGAAGCAAAGTCTACAGGGATATCAGAGAAATCAAGGTTCATATGGGCCATTGTCTGCACGGTATCCGAGTGGAAAAGCGCATTATACTCTTTGCACAGTTGGGCAACTTGTTTAAGATTAATGATATTTCCGATTTCATTGTTGGCATGCATTAAGCTTACCAGTGTTTTTTTATCTGATGCTTTTAAAAGCTCTTCTAATTTAGCAAGATCAATATCTCCTTTTTCATTCGGACGGATATAGTTTACTTCTACTCCTTTTCTGCTTTTCATATCCAGAATACTTTCAGAAACACATTTGTGTTCCAGAGGAGAGCTGATTATTCTTTCTACCCCAAGGTGTTCTACCGAGGATTTGATGATCATATTGTTGGATTCGGTTCCACAGGAAGTGAAAATGATTTCAGCCGGAGTTACATGAAGATAGTCTGCAACCTGTCTTCTTACATTTTCAATAAGGATTTTTGCTTCCTGTCCAAAGCTGTGCGTTGAAGACGGGTTTCCGAAATTCATCTTCATAGTGCCAACCATTGCATCTATAACTTCTTCTGCAAGCGGAGTGGTTGCGGCATTATCTAAATATACTTTATCCATTATTATTTTGAATATTTTAATTCTACGGAGTTAAACTGATAATCTGAAGGAACAGTGAAAATAAACCAAGGGTTGGAAATCACCTGAATTTCCATTCCACCGGATGGTGCTCCGGCCGGAACTTCCACATATAAAATTTTATTTTTTACAGACACACTTTTGATCTCATCAATAGTATGACTTCCTGATCTGAAAGTTCCCAGATTGTATAGAACAACTTTTTTATTTTTAGGAAATTGCGGGTATTTGATGTAAGATCCATCTCCTTCCGGGCCTATAATGCCAAAGCTTCCTTTGATTGTATTACGAAAATCTGTTTCTTCCTTAATAATTCTAAAACCTGCCTGTGCTGCACCTCCCTGTGACTGGGATACAATAAGTTCTGCGTCATGCTGACTATCAGCATTCTTTTGCGAGGATGTAGCTGCACAGCTCATGAAGATTACAGCACATGCAATTGACAGACTTTTCATTTTTACAATTTTATCTCCCAAAATTAATGAAAAAATTGGTAATGTCCTTCATTTGCCCATTTCAACATTGGCCGATCTCCGGAAGTATCTCCAAATGCAATAATTTTATCGTACTTTGAATCGTTGATTTCCTCTTTAATTCTTATCAGTTTTTCTTTCCCATTACAGTTTTTCCCTACAAAATTTCCTGTGAAAACCCCGTTCTTAAACTCTGCCCGCGTAGAAACCAGCTCCATTTTAAGTTCTTCGGCAAAAGGTTTTACCCAGATATCCAATGAAGCGGTTACCAATAAACTCTGTGTATTATTCCTATCGATATTTTTTATAAAGTCTAATGCATTCTCCCTTACGATTTTAGGATAATGCTGTTCAAAAAACTGCTTAGACTTCTGTTCAATTTTTTCCTGGCTTTGTCCTTTTAAAATAGAGCCGATAAAACTTTTCTTCACTTTTTCAGTTTCAGCCAGTTTCAGCTTTAGCAGGATAAAGAGCGGTACATGTCTCAAAAATTGTATACGGTATTTTGTAGAATCGTAGAATTTAAGGTACATAAACATTGTATCTTTATACGTCAGGGTTCCGTCAAAATCAAAACAATACAATTTTTTCATTTTTAAAGCTTTAATTTTTTGAATATAAACTCAGGGATATTCCTGATAATCATCATAATAATACTCCAAACCGGCAAAACATATGCCACATTTTTCTCCTTTTTGAAGGCTTTATAAATACAGGCAGCTGCCTGTTTTGGCGTCGCTGTCAATTTAGGATTCAAAGGCAGACCTTCTGTCATCTTGGTTGCCATAAACCCGGGCTTTATTGTAAGCACATGAACTTTTTTATCAAAAAGATAATTTCTCAAACCACTCAGATAAGCGGTGAAGGCAGCTTTTGCACTCCCATAGATAAAGTTGCTCTGCCTCCCTCTATCACCAGCTACTGATGAAAGGCCAATGATTGTTCCTGATCTTCTGCTTTCAAATTTATGGGCAAAATAATTCATTACAGGAATCAGTTTTGAATAATTGATTTCAATGATACGTTCTGTATTCCTGTTATCATACAATCCTTCTTCTGTTCCTTCCCCTAAATATCCTACGGCACAAAATAATACATTTGAATTGATATGATCGAATCTGTTGTAATCAATTTCTTTTGTCAGATCCAGATCAATGACTTCTGCCTGCTGCAGAAACTTTACATCAATATGTCTTGCAAAACGCTCTGTAGTTTCTTTATTTGAGGTAAAAAGATAAATTTTTTCAAACTTTTCTCCTTCCTGAAGTGCTTTTTCCACAAAAGCCTGTGCCACTTCGGATGTACTTCCCAGAACTATCATTATGAGTTATTATTTATGATTCTTTTGTGCTGTAATGACACAAATTTAGGGTTTTGAATATTTTTGAGGTAACTTGTTAGCGATGATCTGCTCATACTGTCTTTGGTAAGGTAAATCCTTCCTCCGAACTCCTGAACAATAGCATCCAGCTGATCTACCAGCTTTTTCAACTTTGAATTGACTTTAAAATCCAGCGCCAATGTATACCCTTCTACAGGGAATGAGTTGTAAGCCTGTGGATTATTTTTCCCAAAAAGTTTTAACACAGCTAAGAAAGATCCGTTTCCACTTTTAGCAATTGTTTCAAGGATTCTTTTCATTCCCTCTTTTCCTGTTTCTTTAGGGATTACCATCTGATACTGGATAAAACCGGATTTTCCATAGATTTTATTCCAGTCATTGATTGCATCCAAAGGGTAGAAAAATGTCTCGTAATCGATGAAGTTTTTTACTTCTTTTTTAGATTGCTTTTTATAATACAGCCAGTTGAAAATTTTTACAGTAAGCGCATTCAATACAAACCCCGGAAAATAAAACGGAACTGTAGGAGAAAATTTCTTCTTCAGCCTCAAAGGAGTTTTTGAAAAGTTCTGTGGAAGTTCATGCTGGAAAGCATGCTCTCCTCTCATCAGGATACTTCTGCCAATATTTTTTCCTTTCTGAAGACAGTCAATCCATGCAACGGTATAGGTCCAGTTTTCACTTTCGTCAAACAGTCTGAATATTTCATCCAGGTTGTCTGCTTTTATGCTTTCCTGACGGATATAAGCAGATTCTATATTTTTAAGTTTAAATTTTGCGGTAAGAATAATTCCCGTAAGTCCCATCCCACCAATGGTTGACCAGAATCTGTCTGAATTTTCTTCCCGGGAACAGGTAATAATTTCACCATTCTCGGTCATAAGTTTAAATTCAATGACATATTCTGAAAAGCATCCTTCCGCGTGATGATTTTTCCCGTGAACATCTGAAGCAATAGCACCTCCTACTGATACAAATTTTGTCCCGGGAGTAACATAAAGAAAGTATCCTTGCGGAACAGCTATTTCCAGCACATCTGAAAGAAGCACTCCGGATTCACACTCTATTACACCGTTTAAACGGTCAAAGCTGATGAATTTATTTAATTTCTTCGTTGAAAATATGGATTCTCCCAGTGAAGCATCACCATAACATCTTCCGTTTCCTCTTGCAATAATCTCGTTGTGGCTGAGTACAAATTCTTTTATTTTTTTGAAACTGTCCTCAGATCTCATTTCTTTCTCTACTACCGGGAAATTTCCCCAGTTCGTAACTTTCTGTGTGAAATTAGGCTTCATTTCTTAAAATAAATTTGAATTAAAAATGCAACTACCCAAAGTAATAAAGTAACCTGTATATAACGGTCTCTGTAAACAATTTTTGTAGGAGACTCCGTTCTGTTGTAAACAAGCGTCTGCTGAAGATATCTTAACAATGCGAACACTACGAAAATTACTGTATAAAAAACTCTTTCATGAAATCTTTCCTGAACTTCCGGAGACAGGGTAAACATCAGGTAGCATACTATGGCCAGCGTAATAGAAATGGATAAGGCAATATCTGCAAACTGCACGTTATAGCCATCCAATGCCTTTCTTGTTTTTCCTGAAACCTGAGCATTGATAAGTTCACCTCTTCTTTTCCCGATTGCCAGTACCAACGCCAATACAAATGTCAAAAGAATCGCCCATTGCGAAATACTGATTCCAGTAATGTAACCACCTGCCAGAACCCGTAATACAAATCCTATGGCAATAATAAAAATATCAATAATAGGTACATGCTTAAGCCTGAATGTATAGGCAAGATTCATTACCACATAAAATCCGATGATGGTTGCAAACTTCCAAAGTATTTCATGGAAATAAAGTTGCGTGAAGAATACAAGACCGATATCAGCAATGATAAGGCCTATAAGAATGCCTATCGCTTTTGATTTTGAAATAGCTCCGCTAGCCAGCGGTCTTCTCCTTTTTTCAGGGTGCTTTTTGTCTGCTTCAATATCATTATAATCATTCAGGATATATACAACACTGGCCGCAAGGGAAAATATTAAGAAGGCAAAAATGCTCTTAACAAGCAGATCCATATTGGTAATATTACCTGAAAAAAACAGAGGGACAAATACAAAAAGGTTTTTCACCCATTGCTCCACACGGAGCAGCTTTAAATATTTCTTCATTTATGTTATTTCAAATACAAAAATAATAAATTCAAAATTGCTAGCATAAAAATACAAAAAAAACCGCCGGGGCGGTCTTTTACGAAAATATTTATATATTAAATTAACTATTGCCCTTGTTTGGCATCATTAATCATTTTTTCATTAGCTGTAATAGCAAACTCTACTCTTCTGTTTTTAGCTCTTCCTTCTTCTGTATCATTGCTTGCTACAGGCATTGCTTCACCTTCACCTTTTGTAAACATTCTGCTTGATGCAATTCCTTTCCCTGTTAAATATGCTTTTACAGCATCAGCTCTTCTTTGAGAAAGCTTAAGGTTGTAATCATCCGAACCTTTGCTGTCTGTGTGACCGTAGATATTGATATTAGTATCCGGGTTATTAGCCAATACTTCAGCTAATTTATCAAGGTTGGTCTGTGCAACAGAAGTAAGGTTTGAAGAGTCGAAAGCAAAGTTAACAATACTTTCATTCATGGTTACTTTAATACCGTCTCCTACTCTTTCTACCTGAGCACCTGGTAAAGTTTCTTTAATATCTCTAGCCTGCTTATCCATTTTGTTACCGATAACATTACCTGCAACACCACCGATAATACCTCCCAATACTGCTCCTATGGCTCCGTTTCCTCCTTTACCTACATTGTTACCAAGGATACCTCCCAGTACTGCTCCTGATGCAACACCTACTGCGGTACCTCTTTGTTGGTGATTTGAATTCTGAACCGCTTCACAGCTCGTTAATAATAATGCTGATGACAAGAAAAGGGCTCCTACGTATGTTTTTGTAAATTTCATTTTTTCTGATCTTTTATGTTGATAAATTATTTCATTCCAGTTCTCTGGAAGTTGTAAACTACTTTTACATTACTTCCTTCAAAAGGAACATCTTGCTCAAGTGAAAACTGATCTGTTGACTGATTAGTCAAAGTAAGGCTGTAACCTACTGTATTTTGTTTTGCTTTTGTACCTGAAGCAATTTTTTTAAACATAAACGTGTTACCGTCTTTTACTTCAAATTTGATAGGCTGTGTAATTGCCGGGCAATTTCCACCACCGTTTAAAGTATAAGCTCCTGTCCAGTTATTAGGAATCAATCTCCAGTGACTTCCTACGAAGCACTGTGCGTCTGCACCTTCGTCAAAAGGTTTAATTTTATACCCTTTATCGTAATCTATGCTCACAATCTGCCAGTCTCCTTTCATTTTCAGGAAATCTGCTCTTTGATTTTGAGATGTAGCTGCTTTATTAACAGAGGAACACGAAACTGCAAAAAGTGATGTTCCCAACATCCCTGCAAGTAGTAACTTTTTCATTTTGTTGTTTATTATTTTGTTACTATAAAGTTACAAAAAACCGTGCCAAAATTTAAAATAAAAAATAAAAAGTCCGAAAAAATTCGGACTCTTTATGGTTTCTCCTTAAACACAGGAAGATAAATTATTTTTTAACAGCCTTTTTTACGGATTTCGAAGGCTTGGTACTGCCTGATTTCTTGCCGTTATAGAAATTAGTATAAGCATATTCCGCAGCTTTTTTCAGATCGATAACTCCGCCAGCCTGTGATTGCTCTGCAAATCCGTTTGCAGTACTCGGATTGCTGCTTTTCACAAGTGCCTCAATAATCTGGTACGGCTTCAGCTCCGGCATATAAGCCAATAAAACAGCTGCTGCTCCGGCGACTACAGGAGAAGCCATAGAAGTTCCCTGAAGGTATTTGTATTCATTCTTAGGAACGGTAGAATAAATTTCTTCCCCGGGAGCGAAAACATTCACCATTTTTTTATTGTAATTGGAGAAATCAGCTCTCAGTGCATTATTTTTATTGGTGCTTGCTCCTACTACAAGGACGTTGCTCACGAATGGTTTTTCATCAGTAACGTTTTTAAAATTAGTAGGATATGCCAGATGCTCTGCAACATCCTCATTTTCATTACCTGCTGCCTTTACTAAAAGCACGCCTCTATCTTCAGCATATTTAAAAGCATCCCAAACGACATTTTTACCTGGTGAAACAGGCTTACCAAAGCTCATATTTAAGACTTTCGCACCGTTATCCACTGCATATCTGATAGCATTGGCAACATCTTTATCTCTTTCGTCTCCATTCGGCACGGTTCTTACAGACATGATCTTGGCTACTTTTGAAGCAACACCATACTGGACTTCTTTTCCCTGCGGAAGTCCTGCAATAATTCCTGCAACGTGAGTCCCGTGTTCCGCATCCGGTCCTTCGTAATGGTTGTTACCATAATTTTTTTCAGAATAGTCGTCATAGTTATCTCCTACAATTTCCTTTCTCGGATCATATGAAAGGTCATATTGTTTTGCAGCAGGAGCAAAATGATCAATAGCTTCCTTCATTTCCTCCTTCATCTTTTTTTCAAACTCTGCAGCTGACTTTCCTTTGAATTCCGGGCTTTGCGAAATCTGACCTAAGAAATCCAATGCAATGGCATCTCTTTGATCTGTAGGTGCTTTGATGGACGCAATGGTTTCAGCGGTTACAGGCTTACCGTTCAGTAACTTTACCATATTAGGAATCAATTCGTTCAGCATCGAATAAGTCCTGAAGTTCTGCTGCGCCTCTACACTTTTCTTATTAAACATGTCTTTGGCCTTCATATACATATCAAACTCATCCTTCATCTTGGCCTGGTTGGCTTTATTCTTTGCAGAGTCATCTCCTTCGAAGATAGGCTTATATTTGGCAACAACCCTTGTTACTTCCATATTATCGATATCAATATCACCGTTTTTACCTCCTATGAAGTTCCATCCGTGTACATCATCGATGTATCCGTTTCCATCGTCATCTTTATCGTTTCCCGGGACTTCATTAGGGTTGGACCATAGGTTTTTTACCAATCCGGGGTGATCTACCTGTACTCCACTGTCCAGTACTCCCACCACTACGGTTTTAGGCTTCAGCCCTTTAGATTCCAAGTATTTATAAGCATTTGCTGTATTTATTCCATATACTTTTGAAGTTGCAAAATCTTTATGATACCATGTCATCAGATCTTTATCTTCGTTGGGATCAATACTTTTAGCTTTAGATTCCTGTGCAAAAGAGAAACTAAAACCTGCTAAAAAAACTGCAGCTAATAATACCTTTTTCATATGTTGATATTTAATTTTTTAAGAGATATGCCAATCGCCATTATCATCTGTTTATGCCTGAAAGCTTATCAACAGCGATTGTAACCTAATATTGTTGTTTTATATTTTTAATATACACCAGTGATTCCGGGCCTTTATTACAAATCAGGTCAAGAACCGACAGGTCTTCCAAAAATCCGAATTTATCAGAAAATGTCTGGTAATATTCTTCCATCTGAAATTCTGAAGGAAGTTTTGCCGAAAACTTTTCCCTGAAATTGATGCTTTCAGGATTTTTGATATATTCTTCATTCAAAGAGTGTGCCTTTTCCGTTTTCAGTATCTGTTGGATGACTTCTATACCTTTAAGGTTAAAATCAAGAAGGAACTTTTCTTTAAGGTCAAATATTTTTCTGAACTTATCTTCATAGTACTCAAAATAAGGGGAACTCTGGTACGCTGTTTTGATAGATTTCCAGTGAAGTGTTCTCCAGTCTTCGCGGTAAGAGATTTCAATATCTTTAAATTCTCTTTTCCCGTTATGATGGATAGGAATTATTAATGACAATTTTCCGTTCGCTCCATAGATATTCGCACGGTTTCTGTAAGTCTGCTTCGGAAAGTTTTCAAACTGTTCAAATACAATTTCATTCTCAGGATTCAAAAACACTGAGAACCATGAGATTGGGGGCATATAAAATGCCGGCAATAATACATTCGTCATATTCATAATGCAAAAATGAAGTATTTTTTCAAATACTTCATTCTATTTTAAGTTTAATTTTTCTATTAATCGTCTTCAGTTTTTTTCTTTCTGAACAATTTCATGAAATACTCCCATCCGAAGAACAGAATCAGAATCATAGCTGCAATCCACCAGTAAGAGGTTTTATTAGCTTCTCCTGTATTGGTTGCTTTAAACATTCTTTCCCAACGGATTTTGAATGGTGCCTGATAAGTAGAACTGTTGTCCGCAAATGCACCCTGAAGGCTCATCCAAGTAAACATTGGTTTTCCAACGATATTTTCTTCAGGAACGAAACCAAAGAATCTGGCATCCAGTGATGCATCTCTGTTGTCCCCGATCATCATATAATAATCCTGCTGAATGGTATATTGACTGGCTTCTTTTCCGTTGATGAAAATTTTTCCGTTCTTTTTTTCCAGGCTGTTATGCTCGTACTCAGAAATGATCCACTGATACATTGGAAGGGTTTCCTGATTGATGGCAACCACATCTCCTTTTTTAGGGATTCTAACCGGGCCATACCAATCCTGATTCCAAGGTTTGTTGATCGGGAAGATAGATTGGGTTGTATCAATTTTAGTTTTCGCTTCGTCTCTGTAATATACTGCTGCTTCTCCCTTAGGTGAAATTTCTTCCTTCATATCAATAACGTGAGGAAGTTCTTTAATTTCTTTAGCAATTTTATCCGTTAAACCCTGGAACCCATAAAGGAAACCTCCATTATTTTGCTGTACTTCCTGAACCGGTAAAAATCCATAAGCTTTATATAAAGTAGGGATATCCAATTGTGCATCCGTAGTTACAATATATCTGTGCTGTACTTCCTGGTCTCCCAAAACGGTTTCCGGTTTTCCATTAACGAAAAGTCTTCCGGCTCTCATTTCGAAAGTATCTCCTGCTGTTGCCACACATCTTTTTACATAAGGATCTTTTCTGTCGATCGCTGTATGTACAGAATCCTGAGGATAGTTGAAAACCACCACATCATTTTTCTGCGGCTTGTTGAATTGTAAAATTCTTGTATAAGGAAGCTTTACAGCATCTACGTAAGATTTCGGATCATCTTTCGGGTTCCCTTTCTGCCCTGTATCCATAATGGTTCCCTGAAGGAAAGGTATTGCTACCGGGCGCATCGGAAGTCTGTATCCGTAGCTCCATTTGTTTACAAAAAGGAAGTCACCTACCAATAATGTTCTTTCCATTGATCCTGTTGGAATTCCGAAAGGCTGAGTTACAAAAACGTGGATGATGGTAGCAAAAACTACAGCAAAGGTAATAGAACCAATGAATGTATCTTTCTTCTTATCATTTTTCTCTTCATCTGTAAGGAACAGGTCATTTGCATTTTCATCTTCTAACTCTACATCTTTGGAATAGTTGATTACTGCCATGTAAATAAACGGCAGGATCACCGTAAGAATCTGATCTTTGAAAAGTGTTTTCCCAAACTTTTTCACCAAGTAAAGGTGGAAAACAGACATCATGATTGGCCCTACTATCGGAAGATAGGACAGGATTGCCCACCATTTCGGATGTTTTGTTTCTTTAAGAATAATGAAATAGTTGTAAAAAGGGATAAAAGCAAATAAAGGGCTGTACCCCATTTTCTTGAACAGTTTCCAAGATGAAATCCCCATCAATACGGATAGTATGAGGACATATACTGTATAAGTTAAAAAATAATTCATAAATTTTTTGTGCCTATTCTTATGATATAAATGATAAATGATGAGTAATAAATGATAAAAGCAGTCCGCTGTTTACTATTCACTCATCATTTTCTGTCTTATTGGTCTGCAATTTACAGAATTTGTTACAAATTAAAGTCCCAAAACGTCTTTCATTCCGAAGTTTCCTTTTTTATCTTTAATCCATTCAGCAGCTACCACAGCTCCCAATGCAAAACCGTTTCTGTTGAACGCGGTATGCTTGATCTCGATTTCATCCACTTCACTTCTGTAATATACACTGTGGGTTCCCGGAACCTCATCTTCACGTATTGCAAAGATGCCAAGCTGCTTACCTTCTGTTTCTTCCAGCTTCCAGGCATCAAATTTCGGGTTGTTTTGAATAATCCCCTCCGCGATGGAAATTGCAGTTCCACTTGGTGCATCTTTTTTATGGATGTGGTGAATTTCTTCCAACTGACAAGAGTATTCATCTACATTCTTCATCAGATCTGCAAGCTTTTCGTTCAGAGCAAAAAACAGGTTGACTCCCAAACTAAAATTGGAACCGTATAAGAAAGCTGTATCATTATCCACAGCTAATTTTTCAATTTCAGCTTTTTTCTCAAGCCACCCTGTAGTTCCGCAGATCACAGGTATTTTGTTTTCAAGACAAGCTTTGATGTTTTCAAAAGCTACTTCCGGTAGTGAAAATTCGATCACAACATCCGGATTATTAAGATTTTCAGAAGTTGGGGTTTCCTTCAGACGGGCAACTACTTCATGACCTCTCTTCTGCGCGATCTCATCAATAATCTTACCCATTTTACCGTAACCAACTAATGCTATTTTCATATAATCTTTTTTATTTTTTTCCTGCATTCAATATGGTTTTCCTGCAGAGATGTTGTTTTTTAAAATCTATAACTTAAACTGAATCCTGTTTTCGGAGCGCTATAACCGTACTGATCCTGAATAACCGATGGTTTAAAACTGAGATCCGGATCATGACGGCTTTCATAAAGGTGTGCATCTACTACAGCGTCTACAATATTCAGAATATAGATCAATCCTGTAATAGCAATGGCATAATCCCTTTGTCTTTTGGCTCTGTCCTGTGCATTTCCTAAAGCTCTTTTGTCTAACCACGGATGACTGTCCACAAACTCATTAGGAGTTCCGTTCAGTTTTGCCACATAATATTCACGATATTTTTTATACTGGTTATCATTCCATACAGCAATACCTACTCCAGCCCCTACAGCTCCCCAGACAATCGGAATCTTCCAATACTTTTTATTATAAAACTGTCCCAATCCCGGTAGAACAGCAGAATACAATCCTGCCCTCGTAGGATTCAGTTTTATGGTTTTGGCCGTGGGACCATTGGCTTTTTCAAGATCTTCAATGATCTTTGCTTCTGTTTTACCTGGTTTTATCACACGGGGTTCTTCTTTCGGAGGAGTTTCCATCCGAACGGTATCGATAGGTTTAACTTGTGAATAGGCCAGTGCAGCAATACACAAGAAAAGTGTGAAAAATATTTTCTTCATTATTTAATATGGGATAAAATATATTCCAGCTCTTCTTCATTTTTGAAGTCCAGAACAATTTTACCTTTTTTACCATTTCCAGAAGCTTTGATTTCCACTTTTACATCCAGGATGTCAGCGATGGTCTTCTGGGCTTTTTTATAATTATTGGAAAGCTCCACTTTTGCTTTTTTAGCAGCAGGAGACTTTGGATTCTTCAATGCTGCAGCTGCCTGCTCTGCCTGACGAACGTTTAATTTTTCTTTGATAATAAGATCAAACAACACCTGCTGATCTTCTTCGCTTTCAAGGCTAATGATAGCTCTTCCGTGTCCCGCAGAAATTTCACCGCTTCTGATGGCATTCTGGATATCCGGATTTAATCTTAAAAGCCTGATAGAGTTGGTTATGGTACTTCTGTCCTTCCCTACTCTCTGGCTAAGTGTTTCCTGAGTAAGCCCGATCTCTTCCAAAAGCCTATGATAGGTCAAAGCAATTTCAATAGCATCAAGATCCTCTCTCTGGATATTTTCAACAAGAGCCATCTCAAGAAGCTCCTGATCATTTACCAGACGGATATAGGCAGGAATAGTTGTTAAACCGGCAATTTTAGTTGCCCTGTAACGTCTTTCCCCGGAAATGATTTCAAACTTTTCACCATCTTTTCTCAGGGTAATCGGCTGAATCACGCCTAAGTTTTTAATTGACTGTGCAAGTTCGTTTAATGCTTTTTCATCAAAATAAGTTCTCGGCTGCGTCGGGTTCGGATAGATATCTTCAAGCGCAACTTCTACAATATTCCCTACAAACTTATCTGCTCCTTCATCAGTAGCGGAGTTGATCGTTGCTTTGGATTCTGCACTTAAAATGGCGCCCAAGCCGCGTCCCATAGCTCTTTTTTTGTCCTTCATAGATATAATTGATAAATGATGTTTGAAAAGTGATGACAGGCATTCACTCTGGCCATTTATTATTAATTTAATTCTTTATTAAGTTTTCATTCTTCAAAAGAACTTCTTCAGCTAACTGAATATACTGAACAGCTCCTTTACTTTCCGCATCATAATTCAGGATACTTTCCCCGAAACTTGGTGCTTCACTCAATCTTACGTTTCTGCTGATAATGGTTTCAAAAACCATTTCCGGGAAATGCAGATTTACTTCTTCCACTACCTGATTGGATAATCTCAGACGGCTATCATACATGGTAAGAAGAAGACCTTCTATTCCAAGATCTTTATTATGGATCTTCTGAACGTTTTTAACGGTGTTCAAAAGTTTTCCAAGCCCTTCTAATGCAAAATATTCGCACTGGATCGGAATAATTACAGAATCTGCTGCCGTAAGCGCATTTACCGTGATAAGACCTAAACTCGGTGCACAGTCGATGATAATATAATCATAATCATCTCTTACACTGGCTAATGCTTTTTTCAGCATATACTCACGGTCTTCCTTGTCTACCAATTCAATTTCTGCAGCTACAAGGTCAATGTGCGATGGAATAATATCCAGGTTCGGGGTTGCTGTCCTTTTGATACAAACCCTTGTATCTGCACTATGCTCCAACAGATTATATGTAGAATACTGAACATCCTCAACACCTAATCCGGATGTTGCATTCGCCTGAGGATCAGCATCAATAATTAATATTCTTTTTCCAATACTCCTAATGCTGCTGCCAAATTTACAGCGGTGGTAGTTTTACCAACACCTCCTTTTTGATTAGCAATACCTATGATTTTTGCCATTATTAGAACTTTAAGATTCAAAAATACACTTTTTTCTTTGCTCTCGGTAAGCGGGGAAAATCAAAATTGAGTTAAAATATTGTTAATAAGCAATTTAACGATAAAAAAAATTATCCACAAAAAAAATTCTTTGTGGATAACTATTTGAAATTTACTTTTACATGTTAATTATCAAATTTCATGGAGATCGGAAATTTGAAATAACTTCTTACATATTCTCCTTTTTTGTTTTTGGCTGGAATCCATTTTCCTTTACTGGAAATTGATTTAATAGTTCTCATTGCCTCATTGTTAAAATCGGCGTTGGTTCCGTTAGCTTTTACCCCTGAGATGGTTCCGTCCATTTCTACAATAAAGGTAACTGTCGTTTTTACTACATCTTCTGATTCAAATCCTGAACCGTCGAAGCTGTTCATTACTTTATTTCTGAAGGAGTCTATTCCGCCAGGATAGCTGGCTTCTACTCCCAATTCTCCTGCTTCAGCAATTTTATTTTTATCCACCGGGTCAGCAATTACAGGTGGAGGTGTCGTAATTACAGGTCCTGTTCCTACTGTTACTGTTGGAACATTAGGTGTATTAGGTATAACCGGATCTCCTTTAAAATTGTCCTTAAAACCTACTACTGCATCATCAGGAACAGGATCTTTTTTCACATTATCCTGGGCTGTACTTGATGGTGTAGGCACTGTACTGTCAAAAGTCTTTGTATTGGGAGCTGTTTCAGGTTTTACCGGAGTAATTTTTACCGGAGGTGCAACCGGATCGTCAGGAATTAATACTGGCGGAGGAAGTACATATTCTTCACCTGTTGTAGTTTCTACAGGCTTCAATACAGAAATTACAAACGGCGTAATAGATACAGCCGCCATTAAACTTGCTCCGATAAAGAGCGCTTTGGTTAATATTCTATCTGATTCGTTTCTTAATACATAGGCACCATAGTCTTTATTGCGGTGCTCGAACAGGACTTCGTTAAACCGAAATTCCTGGTTTTGGTTATGTTGTTTCATCACTACTACTATTTAAACTGTTAAAAATTTGATTATTAGTTTTATTATTCTTATCGATAAGTACTGTTTCAATATCAAAACATCTGCCAAAATTTTATCAAAACAACATAATATTAGAAAATTTTATGATAAAGTTTAAATTTTAACATTTATAAATAGAAAGTTTATGCAAGAAATAGGAGTTATTTCTTCTAAAGTAAGTGGGAGAACAAACTTAATGACCTCTTATAAAAACAAAAAAAAGAGACCACCATGATAGCCTCTTTTTTATTATTATGTTGTAAGAAATGTTAGAATAATTCTTTTCTGATGATGTTCTGACTTCTTTCAGGACCTACAGAAACTAAATAAACATTGATTCCTAAGTATTTTTCAATAAACTCGATGTATTTCTGAGCCGTGTCAGGAAGTTCATCATAGCTTCTTGCTTTGGTAATATCTTCGCTCCAACCTGGTAAATCCTGATAGATTGGTTCGTAATTGTATAGTTTTTCTGTTGACGAAGTGAAATAATCGATGATTTTTCCGTCTTCAGTTTTGTAATGGGTTACCACTTTAAGGTTTTCAATTCCTGTAAGAACGTCTAATTTTGTAATTACAAGGTTATTGATACCGTTGATCATACAGGCATGCTTTAAAGAAACAAGGTCTAACCAGCCTGTTCTTCTTGGTCTTCCTGTAGTTGCTCCGAATTCACCACCGATCTGTCTGATTTTTTCACCCAGCTCGTTATCCAGTTCAGAAGGGAAAGGTCCGTTTCCAACTCTTGTACAGTAAGCTTTTGCTACACCGATAAGATTTTGAAGTGAAGTTGGCGGAACACCTGCTCCTGAACAAACTCCTCCTGTAGATGGAGAAGATGAAGTTACATATGGATAAGTTCCGAAGTCGATATCAAGCATTAACGCCTGTGCTCCTTCGAATAAAACGTTTTTACCGTCTCTGATTGCTTCGTTCAGTTCTAATTCAGTATCAACGATTCTGTCCTGAAGCTGCTTTCCGATAGCTAAATATTCATTGTAGATTTCTTCAACATCTAAAGCCGGTTTTCCGTAATATTTTTCAAAAAGAGAATTCTTTACTTTTAAGTTCTTCTCGATTTTATCTCTTAAAATTTCTGGATTTAAAAGATCCACCATTCTGATCCCGACTCTTGCAATTTTATCTTCATAACAAGGTCCGATTCCTTTTTTGGTAGTTCCGATCTGAGTTCCTCCGTGCTCCTCTTCACGGTAAGTATCCAAAAGGATGTGGTAAGGCATGATCACATGCGCTCTTCTGCTGATAAAGATATGATCTGTTCTCAAGCCTTTGCTCTCGATCTGACCAACTTCTTTAATAAAAGACTTAGGGTTTACCACTACTCCGTTCGCAATGATACATTTCCCTTTGCATTGAAGAACTCCTGAAGGAAGAAGGTGTAGAACGAATTTTTCATCCCCTACATAAACCGTGTGACCAGCATTGTCTCCACCCTGGAAACGTACTACATAATCCGATTTTGCTGATAAAACATCCGTGATTTTTCCTTTGCCTTCATCTCCGTACTGAAGACCTACAACTACATAAGTTGACATATTTTACTTTTGTTTTTAGATTCGTGCAAAATTACTTTTAAAAAAAATGACGGCCAAATTATAGAGGATATTTATTTTAAGTTGGGGTGAAAATCATGAGGTTGGAAATACTAAAAATGAAATATTAATAAGATTTATTCTGTATTATTGTATTTACAAAAAACTAATGTGCCAACCAATTCAACTAAATATTTCATTAGTTTTCACTTTCCGAAGAAGTTTAATATAATTTAAAACTCCAATAAAAAAAATTATTTATCTACTCTTTTCTATACTTTTTCTGGGTACTTCTTTGAGTTTCTCACCCAAAAGAATGGAAAACGAGAAATATAAGCTGACCGGAAAAATAGTAAGTGATATTTCTCTACCTCCAGATTGTGGTTATATACCTTATGCTACATTAATAGAATTCGAAATTATTAACTCAAATATAAAAACTACACAGATAAAAAAGTCCCTATTATCATAAAATGTCCTGAATTTTATGGAGATCACTTTTTTGAAAAAGATAAGATTTATACACTCAGTCTTATCGACAAAAGCCAGACTGATTTTGGATGGACCATTACAAATTTAAATTTGGAAAAGAAATATAATCTGGATAAAAGATTATGGGCAATATCAATTAAAAAAGAGGAATAATCTTTATTAATTCAAAACTTTTTTATTCCCTATCTTTGATAGGCATCTAAATAAGCTATTATGCGAATATCCCAAAAATCAGCCTGTCTCCCATCAAAAATAAACAACGAATCTCAGCTGTACTACACCCTATTTTCCCCGGAAACAGCAAAAGCCACCCTGCTCATTGTTCACGGTATGCAGGAACACAGCGGAAGATATGCAGAAATTGCGGAATATTTTGCAGCTCATGGGATTGCTGTATTGACTTATGATCACTTGGGACATGGAAAATCGGTAAAGGAGAAAAAAGACATTGGCTTCTTCCAGCTTGAAAAACCGGATGGAAGACTTGTTGCAGACGCGGAAATGATGGCTGATTACCTTGCAGAACAATATCCAGATGTTCCCCATTTTATTCTGGGACATTCTATGGGATCTTTTATCACCCGCTGTCTTCTTCAAAAGGCAAGCAGTAAGTTTGCAGGAGCTGTCATTACAGGAACCGGCGGACCTTTACCGGGAATCGATATATTGAGAGGTTATTTGTCATTAGCCACAGCTATCGCTCCTCGTCACCGTACTTTTTTGAATTCTGTTTTTACGAGCGTCAATAACAAACATTTTAAAAAGGATAAAGATTTCAGTGATACCAGCTGGCTCAGTGTAAATCCTGAAAACAGAAAGAAGTTTGAACAGGATGACCTCTGCGGAATTCCGTTTACCCATAATGCTTTTTATACCTTATTTACTATCTATAAAAAAGCTACATCAAGGAACTGGGCTTCTTCCATTCCGAAATCATTTCCATTTTTATTTGTAAGCGGGCAGAATGATCCGATCGGTGATTTTGGAAAAGGCGTAATACATACGGTCAACAACTTAAAAGCTGATGGTTTTCAAAATGTAGACGTCAAGATTTATCCTGAAATGCGTCATGAGATTCTGAATGAGGAAATACGGGAAGAGGTACTGAACGGGATTTATAACTGGATGATAACAGAATCATGAGGCTCCATATTTTCGGAGCTTCAGGCTCCGGTGTTACCACTCTAGGAAAAGCACTGTCTGAAAAACTCAATATTGAATACTTCGACAGTGATGATTTCTTCTGGCTTAAAACTGAAAATCCTTTTACAGAAAAACAGAATCCTGAAATAAGGAACACTATTGTTTCGGATAAACTTCATACCACTGAAAACTGGATTTTCGGAGGTTCCATCATTCATTGGGGTGAAAATGTATTTCCAATGTTCGATCTGATTGTATTTCTCTATCTTCCTCCTGAACTTAGAATGAAAAGATTGAGAAAAAGGGAATATGAAAGATATGGTGATGAAATTTTCACTCAGCCGGAAAAAGCTCAAAAATATCAGAAATTCATGGAATGGGCTAAAGATTATGATTACAATACCGGGATTGCCACCAGAACTTTAAAGGCTCATCTGGAATGGCTGTCTGAGATGAACACTCCTTTGATTGAGATTTCAGGGGATTATGAACTACAACAAAAGATGGATATGGTTCTGGATGCAATCAACAGGAAAGGAGAAAAATAAAAAGCAAAATCCCGGTTATAGTCAGCCGGGATTTTTATGATAAGATTTGGCTAAAGCCAAAGGATTTCTAATCTTATTGATAGACGGGCTAAAGCCCGCCTCTACTGAATATCTGATGATTCTGTACAAATGCAGAATACAATCATTAATCCAGCGCTAATTCCCGGTCTATACCAATTTCTTCCATAAAAACTTCATCGTGGGAAATCACCAGCAGAGTCCCATGATAGTCTTTGATAGAATGGGTAAGGATTTCCACGTTCTGAAGGTCAAGGTTATTCGTAGGTTCATCAAGAATGATCATGTCAGGAGCTTTATTACTGATGGAAAGTCCGCAGAGAAGCAACCGTAAGCGCTCTCCTCCGCTCAGCATCCCGCATTTTTTGTCCCAGGTATCTTTCCCGAATAAAAATCTGGACAGTAATGTTTTAATTTCAGATTCCTGCGTGGCGCTGTCATTGAAAGTCTGTACAAAATCATACAGCGTTGAGTCATTATCAATCAGAGAATATTCCTGATCAATATAGATACTGTTGAATCCGGACCTGTTTATTTGTCCTTCCGAAGGCTCTGTTTTTCCCAGCAGAAGTTTTATCAGTGTAGTTTTTCCGGAACCATTTCCTCCTTTAATCGAGATCCTGTCTCCACTCCGGATCTCAAGACTAAGATTTTCCTTCCAAAGTTTCTGTTCTCCATAACTGAAGTTGATATTTTCAGCGGTAATCAGGATTTTCCCTGAATGCAGATTGGAATCATTAAAATTCACTTTCATCTGATCAGAATTTCTTACCGATGAACGAAGGTCCCTTAATTCATGTGAAATACCACTGATTTTCTCTGTATGAACCGATTGCAATTTCGAAGAATTTTTCTCAGCATTATTCCTGAGAGTATTCATCATAATTCTTGCTACACCGGATTTTTCCTGTTTCCCCTTCCCTCTTGCATCAAGCTTTTGCTTTCGTTCTAATGTTTCCCGTTCTTTTTCCTTTGCTTTTTTCAATGCCCGTTTTTTAGCATGAATATCATTATGCAAAGCTTCTTCTTCTACTTCTTTCTGTTCTGCGTAAAAATCATAGTTTCCTCCATAGGCTGCAATTCCTTGATTGCTTAACTCGAAAATGGTATCAACAAGATTAAGTAATGTACGGTCATGACTTACGATCACAACGGTTGCATCTGTTTTGTCAATAAGATCATACAGCAGCTTTCTCCCCTCCATATCCAGATGATTGGTAGGCTCATCCAATATGATCATCTCAGGCTGATTAATCTGGATTCTGGCAAGAAAAACTTTGGTCTTCTGTCCTCCGCTTAAACCTTCCAGCTTCCGGGTAAGTTCAAAATCGCCAAGCCCCCAAAGTTCCAGGGCATGCCGGCATCGTTCCTCAATATCCCAGTCGTCATTGAGTGTTTCAAAATAAATTTCGTCTACCTCCCCGCTGGTAATTTTTTCGAGAGCATGCAGCTTCTTATCTATTTTCAGACATTCGGCAATCGTAAAATGATTGAAATTCCCGAACATCTGGGGTACATAAAAAACCTCCCCCTGAAGGCTGATATTACCACTTAAAGGATGTATTTCACCTGCTATAATTTTCAGCAGGGTAGATTTTCCCATACCGTTATTTCCCACTAGAGCAGACTTGGTATGAGATTGTATTGTTAAATTGGTATGATTAAATAGAAGATTTCCTCCCGGAAACCCAAAGGATATATTTTGCAGTAAAATCATGATTTCTTTCTTAATAAAGGTTAAACACCGATAACATGGTGGTTATCGTTTGATCAAATCGGAAAGAAATTATATCCTACATCTCTGTATTTTTGGGTTTTGAAAGAACAAAGATAGCACAAATACCGGATTAAACACAAAAAGATTTTAATGAAAAATCTAAAATCCGTAACTTTGCCTCCTACTAAAAATTTTATGGAAAGCATTAAAGTTCACGACAAAACTTTCGTTCCTTATTTAAAGGATGCCGAAATTCAGGAGATTGTAAAAGAGACAGCGTTAAGAATTTATGAAGATTACAAGGATGAAGTTCCTGTTTTCATTGGCGTTTTAAATGGAGTTGTTATGTTCTTCTCTGATCTTTTAAAATATTACCCGGGGGAATGCGAAATTGCCTTCATTCAAATGAGTTCTTATGTAGGAACTGAGTCTACAGGGATTGTTTATCAGAAAATGGAACTGACTAAAGATGTGAAAGACCGTCACATCATTCTTGTAGAAGATATCGTTGATACAGGAAATACGGTTGAAAGTCTTTTCAAATATTTTAAAGAAACACAACGTCCTAAATCTGTAAAACTGGCAAGTTTCTTACTGAAACCTGAAGTTTATAAAAAAGATTTCAAACTGGATTATATCGGGAAAGAAATTCCGAACAAATTTGTACTTGGATACGGACTTGATTATGATGAATTAGGAAGAAACCTACCGAATCTGTATCAGCTGGAAGAAGGACAAATCAACCATTAAAGTGCTGTTGGCTATTAGCTGGTAGCTTTTAGCTTAAAATTATATAAAGAAATAAATTTAATAATAACTTAAAAAAGCTGAAAGCAAAATGCCAATTGCCGGAAGCGAATCAACATTATGATAAACATTGTTCTGTTCGGCCCTCCAGGAAGTGGAAAAGGAACGCAAGCCCAGAATCTGATCGAAAAATTCAATTTAAAACAGGTTTCAACAGGTGATCTTTTCAGATACAACATGAAAAACGACACTGAACTTGGAAAACTGGCTAAATCATACATCGATAAGGGTGAATTGGTTCCGGATCAGGTAACAACAGATATGCTGATCGATGAGATCAAAAAACCTACTGATACCAATGGTTTTATCTTTGACGGATATCCAAGAACGACTGCTCAGACAGAAGCTTTGGAAAAAATCGTTAAAGAAGTATTACATGACGAGATAGACATCTGTCTTTCATTGGTAGTAGAGGATAAAATTTTGGTGGAGAGACTTCTGAAAAGAGGTGAAACCAGCGGAAGATCAGATGACAGCAATGTAGAGATCATCGAAAACAGAATTAAAGAATATTATACCAAAACAGCAGAAGTTGCCGAGCTTTATAAGCAGCAGGGTAAATATGTAGAGGTAAACGGTGTTGGAGAAATTGATGAAATTTCCCAAAAACTTTTCGCTGAGGTAGAGAAAATTAAATAATCGGGAATGAGCAAGGGATACAAAATAACGTCCCGCAACCCGCAACACAAACTATATGTCTAACTTTGTAGATTACGTAAAGATCCATTGTAAAAGCGGACACGGAGGTGCTGGTTCTGCCCACCTTCGCCGTGAAAAGTATATTCCTAAAGGTGGTCCTGACGGCGGCGACGGAGGTCGTGGAGGTCACATCATCATGAAAGGAAATGCCAACGAATGGACTTTGCTTCCCCTTCGATACACCCGTCACGTAAAAGCTGAACGTGGTGAAAACGGAGGAAAAAACCAGCTTACGGGAGCTTTCGGAGCTGATGTTTATATTGAAGTTCCGGTAGGAACTATTGCCAAAAATGAAGAAGGCGAAATTATCGGTGAAATTTTAGAAGACGGACAGGAAATCATTCTGATGCATGGTGGTAAAGGAGGTTTGGGAAATGAGCACTTCAAATCTTCTACCAATCAGACCCCGAGATATGCACAGCCAGGTCTTCCGGGAGAAGAAGGTTATATCGTTTTCGAGCTTAAAATTTTGGCTGACGTAGGGCTGGTTGGATTTCCGAATGCCGGAAAATCTACACTTCTGGCATCTGTTTCTGCGGCAAAACCCAAAATTGCCAACTACGCTTTTACCACATTGACTCCTAACCTTGGAATTGTAGATTACAGAAATTACAAATCATTTGTAATGGCTGATATTCCGGGGATTATTGAAGGAGCAGCTGAAGGAAAAGGCTTGGGACACAGATTCCTGAGACATATTGAAAGAAACTCTATCCTATTGTTCTTAATTCCGGCTGATTCCGAAAATCATTTCCAGGAGTTTAAAATTCTTGAGAATGAATTAAAAGAATACAACCCTGAATTACTGGACAAAGATTTCATCATTTCTGTTTCAAAATCCGATCTTCTGGATGATGAACTGAAAAAAGAAATTGCAGCAGAATTTCCTGAGAACAGACAGCCTTTGTTCTTCTCGGGAGTTACCGGTGAAGGTCTTATGGAACTGAAAGATGCCATCTGGAAACAATTGCACGGATAAAATTGTACATTGAATTACTTTTATAGTAACTGCATCATAAAAAAACAGCCTCAGATTTCTCTGAGGCTGTTTTTATTTATAAAATTGCTCTTATTGAAATCAACTTAACAGATTTATCCCTTTATATTTAACATAAAAACAAAAAAACATTTTATCTTTTGGAACAATTATTGACGTGACCCTTTGAAATTGAAAAGCTATGAAATATTTACTAGGCCTTTGTGCATTGATCTTTTTATTTTCCTGTAACACTTCTCAGAAAGTAAATTCCAAATATTCTACCATTGAATATGAAGCGACTCCATGTTTTGGATTCTGCCCTGTTTTTAAAATGACAATTAATCCGGACAGAACTGCTGTTTTTGAGGCAGAACATTTTAATTTTAATGACAAGCCTTCAAAGGATGAATTTTCCAAGCCACGTGAAGGCACTTTTAAAGGAACCATCAAAGAAGAAGATTATAATCAATTAATCAGCTTGCTGGATGGGCTTAATGTAAAAGGTTTAAATGATAAATACGGAGAACACAATATTACGGATCTTCCAACCTCTTATTTAAGAATCAAATTTGCTGACGGAACTTCAAAAAATGTAGAAGATTATGGAAAACGCGGAAGTGAGAAGCTTTCGGAAGTCTATAAGTTTTTGAGAATCTAAGAAAAAACCAGCAATGGACTAAGGTGAAATAAGCCTTATAAAAATATTTAAACTATCTTTGTCATAATAATTCCTTCTTCTGGGAGGAATTATTATTTACAGAACTATTAACCATTCAAAAAAAACATGAAAAAGAACATTTTTTTCGCTCTGGCATTTGTTTTATCAACAATAAGTAATGCACAAACAACTTCCGAATCGATGAGCTTTGGGGTAAAAGGAGGATATACATTATCCAGCATGAAATTCTTTAATACACAGCTCGATTCAAAATCTTATTTCTACGTCGGAATCCTGGCCGAGCAGCCATTGTCCTCTAAGTTTGGTTTGCAGGCCGAAGTATTATATACCCAACTGGGAGGTAAAGACGCTTATCCATGGTATGAGTTGGTAGGCAATGAAGTGGTAAACATGGGTAACATGCACTTTAATTATAAATTCAACCAGATACAGGTTCCCATTTCAGTAAAATATTATATTGTCCCAGAGCTTTCTGCTTCTGTAGGGATGAACTTAGGATTTAATATTTCATCCAAAGTAAAAATGAATACTGTTTTTGATGAGACTGAAACACACAATTACGAATCTTTAAAAACCTTGAATTTATTTCCATTTCTAGGCGCAGAATATAAGATTAATGAAAAGTTTTTTGTGGATGCCAGGTACAATTTCAATTTTATAGAAATGAATAAAAACAATGCGGTTCCTATTAAAATAGGATTTCTGCAGGCTGGTGTAGGATATAGATTTAAATAAACTGCAGGTATTTAACAGAAAAAATGGCGGCTCATATTCGGGCTGCCATTTCTGTTTTTCAATAGGCAATAAGTCTACAAAAGCGGAATGAGATACTTAAAAATATTTAAACTACCTTTGCAGAATGTAATTCTTTCAGACTGAAGGAATTTTTATTTAAATTTTAAAATAATTCATTTGAATTTTACAGACTTAAACTTAATAGAACCTATTGCAAAAGCAATTCAGGAGCAGGGTTACACGACTCCTACTCCTATCCAGGAAAGATCTATTCCTGATATATTAGACGGCAGAGACTTTTTAGGCTGCGCACAGACAGGAACAGGTAAAACAGCGGCTTTTTCTATTCCTATTCTACAGAATTTATCCAAAAATAAAATTCCCAATAAACATATAAAAGCATTAATTCTTACTCCCACCAGAGAACTGGCCATTCAGATTGAGGAAAATATTAATGCTTATGGTAAATATCTTCCGTTAAAGCAACTTGTTATTTTCGGAGGAGTAAAACAAGGAAATCAGGAAGCTGCATTGAAAAAAGGAGTTGATATTCTGGTAGCAACACCGGGAAGACTCTTAGACTTCATTGCACAGGGAATCATCAGCCTGAAAAATCTTGAAATCTTTGTACTGGATGAAGCAGACAGAATGCTGGACATGGGATTTGTACACGATGTAAAAAGAGTCATTAAACTTTTACCTCAGAGAAGACAGACTTTATTCTTTTCAGCAACAATGCCGGGTGAAATTCAGAAGCTGGCTAACTCAATTCTGAATAATCCTGTAAAAGTAGAGGTAACTCCGGTTTCATCTACAGCAGATACTATCAAACAATCTGTATATTTTGTAGAAAAAGATAATAAACTGAATCTGCTTTCTCATATTCTGAAAAATGATATTTCAGATTCTGTATTGGTTTTTGCCAGAACGAAGCACGGTGCGGATAAGATTTCCAGAAAATTACAGAAAGACAATATTTCTGCAGAAGCTATCCACGGCAACAAGTCCCAGAACGCAAGACAGAATGCTCTGAATAACTTTAAATCCGGTAAAACAAGAGTTCTGGTAGCAACGGATATTGCAGCCAGAGGAATTGATATTGATGAACTGAAATTCGTAATCAATTTTGAGCTTTCCGATGTTTCTGAAACCTATGTACACCGAATCGGAAGAACAGGAAGAGCCGGAGCTGAAGGCACCTCTATTTCTTTTGTAGACGGCCTTGATCTTTTAAACTTAAAGAACACAGAAAAGCTGATTGGGAAGAAAATCCCCGTGGTTAAAGACCATCCTTTCCATACGGATGATCTGGTTGCACAGAAGAGAGATTCCAATAACAAACCAGTTCCTGCCGGGGGTGAAAAACCTAAAGCAAGCAACAATAATAATTCAAGATCAGGTAAAAACCGTAAAAAGCCTTCACCAACGGCTTCAGTAGGATTTAAAAAACCTAAGAATAAGAATTTCACCAGAAAGAAATAAAAGACAAACCCCTTTCAATATTGGAAGGGGTTTTATTTATCTTGTCATTAAATTGTATTACTTAAAAAGTTTCTTTGCATTTTCAGTTGTAGTACGGTCTATTTCAGAAAAGTCTTTTCCATAAATATTCACCAGTTTTCCGGCTACGAGATCAAGATATGAACTTTCGTTTCTTTTTCCCCTGTAAGGAACCGGAGCCAGATATGGAGAATCTGTTTCCAAAACAATTTTATCTAATGGAATTTCATGCAGAAACTGATCTATCTTTCCGTTTTTGAAAGTCACTACTCCACCGATGCCTAAAATAAAATTAAGATCAATAGCATGCTGTGCCTGTTCAAGATTTCCTGAAAAACAATGGAAAATTCCTCTCAGTTTCGGATGCTTTTTTCTTTCCAGTACCTCAAAAGTTTCATCAAAGCTTTCTCTCGTGTGAATCACGATCGGAAGATCTTTTTCTATTGCCCAATCGATCTGCTGTTCAAAAGCTTTCACCTGAATATCCAAAGTTGTTTTATCCCAATAGAGATCAATTCCGATTTCTCCTATTGCAGGAAAATGTCTCTGATCAAGGTAATTTTTCACAATTTCAAGTTCTTTCTCCCAGGATTCCGGTTTTACATAACAAGGATGCAGACCCATCATTGAAAAAATCTGTCCCGGATATTCCGTTTCCAGCTGCAGCATTTTTTCATGGGATTCAGAGTCAATGGCAGGAAGGTAAAATTCTGTAATTCCTTTATCTAAAGCTCTCTGGATAGCTTCTTTTCGGTCTTCATCGAATTCTTCTGCGTACAGATGTGTATGTGTATCAATCATTTTATTTAAATTTCAACAGATCTTCATAAGGATTTTCAAGTCCCAGCAATAATCCGAAAGCCGGTTCTGTTTTTATACCCTGTTTTTTCAGTTCTATTATTTTTTGTTTAAATTCTTCTCCCTTTTCCTGTAATATTTTGTATTCAGCAATCATATGAAGATATGCATTCTGCTCAGTTGTCGGTTTATTCTGTCCAAAAATCTCTATAGGAAATTCATCCAGCATGAAATTTAATGTAATGCATTTTCCACCATTGATGATAGGATATTCAACTTTCGTTTCCACGTTGTGAGGAATAAACCTGCTGAACATCAAATCATCCAGAAAATCTTCTTCAAATCTAAGATCCACTTCAAAAATAAGATCCAGATCACTTCCTTCTATGTCTATTTCAATAGGAACAGTTCCTGCTAAAATAGGTGAATAAGCTTTTAATTTTTCAAAAATATGATACTTTGTTAGAATATTATAAGCTTTTCTCTGCCTTTCATTTCCGTTTTTCAAATAGTCAATCTTTGTAAAATCAGGCATTTAGAATATTTTATGTTTTACTTTCCTACGCTGATTTTCTATTCTTTGATCCAGCTTTTCTCTGAACTCAATAAATTTTGGATCTTTCTTATCATTGGTCTTATGCTCCAGGGCTTTGATAATTTTAAAATTTTCTTTGATAAAATCCTTGGTTTCATCAGAAAAATAAGCATTTCCAAATTTCTCGAAAATATAATTGACAGCCTGCGTACTGGGATGAATCATATCTTCTTTATAAAAACGGTAATCCCGCAGATCATCCATTAAAATTTCATAAACGGGCAGATAATGGCAGTCTTCGAACATCGAAATCGATTCGTGAATTGCTGTAATCAGTTTGGATTTACTTAACTGGTTTTCTACCATTCCATCCTTGGTATGCCTTACTGGTGAAACCGTAAACAGGATCTGTACTCCTTCTTTACAGATGTCTTTAAGATCCAGAATGGTCTGGTAAATCGAACTAGTCAGTTCCTGGTGCGAAAGCAGTCTCTTTTCAAAAAACTTCTGTGGAATTTTGTGACAGTTGGCTACCAGTTTATTTTTCGGCAGAAACTCATAAATAAATGATGATCCATAGGTAATGATGATCCAGTCGGCTTCCTGAAGAAAGGCATTTCCCGCTTCAATGGCGCTGTTAATTTTATCCAAGGTCTGATGAATATAACGGGTATCAAAACTGGTGTGGTGGTCCAGAGAAATATATTCATCATTGTAAGTGATCAGTTCCTCTTCTTCATAAAATGCAGAATCATGTAATCTGTTGACTGCATTATTGATAGAAAAAGGATTGAAAATGGTCCCAAAAGGATTATTTAAAGTCTGAAGCTGCCCGTCCTGCAGTAAGTCTGTCATTTCAGAGGCAAAACATGAACCTATCGAAAATATTTTATCTTCAATCTCAATCTTTTTATCTGATGCGGGGATATCAACTTCTGTCCTGAATTTCATTTATAAGGGATTAGGATTTAGGTATCAGGACTCAGGCCAACTAATTCCTAAGCCCTAATTCCTATAACCTTATTTAACTTTCTCTTCTCAACAAATAATTTGCCAGTTCGATAAAAGGTTTTTTCTTCTCTTCCGGCACATCTATTTTCTGAAGATAGCTTTGTCCGATTTCATTATGTTTTTCGATCAGACGCAATGCTTTCTCATCTACTTTTGTTCTTCTGAAAATCTTTTCAACTCCGTATACCTTATCTACATTTTCAGTTTTTTTGGAATACCAGTAATCCAGCTCTTTTCTTTCTTCATCTGTAGCGTGTTCTCTTGCCAGCAGATACAGAACGGTTTTCTTGTTTTCATAAATATCTCCGGCATGCTTTTTCCCGAACTGTGCCTGATCTCCGAATACATCAAGATAATCATCCATAATCTGGAAGGCAATTCCAATATGTTTTCCGAAATTGAAAATCGCTTTGGCATCTTTGAAGTCTGCTTTTGCAATCAAAGCTCCGATCTCAAATGAAGAAGCACTCAGAACACCGGTCTTATATGTAATCATTCTGATATAATCGTCAAAAGTAACATCCTTCTGAGTTTCAAAGTTGATATCATACTGCTGTCCTTCACATAATAAAAGGCCTGTGTGAGTAAATATTCTGATACATGCCTTGAAGATTTCAGGTTCAAGATCTTCAAAAAATTTATACGCTTTAAGCATCAGTCCGTCCCCGGAAAGAATTCCAACATTAAGGCCATGCAGGGTATGAATAGTTGGCTTATTTCTTCTCAAAGGCGCCTCATCCATAATGTCGTCATGAATCAGCGTGAAATTATGGAAAAACTCGATGGCCAGTGCAGGCTTAATTGCTTCTTTAAGATCTCCTCCGAACATCTCACATGCCATAAGCACCATAATGGGACGAAGACGTTTTCCACCATGGGAAATAATATAGTTCATCGGCTCATATAGTTCCGAAGGTTTATCTTTAAAAGTATATTTCGTAATAGCGTCCGCAACAATCTGCTGGTATCTGTCTAAAAATTCCATAAAATCTTATAATTTGAACAAAAATACGATTTTTCAAGGCTTTATAAAACAAAAAACTTTGCCCTTTTGGACAAAGTTTATATGATAATATGAGTTATATCTTAAGATAAGAAAGTCACCACAAGATAGGTAATTCCTGCTACAATAGCTGAGATTGGAATTGTTAATACCCAAGCCCAAAGAAGGCTTACCGTAATCCCCCATCTAACAGCTGAAACTCTTTTTGTCAAGCCTACCCCGATGATAGAACCTGTAATTGTATGGGTTGTAGATACAGGAATACCGAAGTGGTCTGTGATGAATAAAGTAATAGCACCTGCAGTTTCTGCACTTACTCCTTCTAATGAAGTTACTTTAGTAATTTTGGTTCCCATTGTTTTGATGATTTTCCAACCACCGCTCATGGTTCCTAAACCAATGGCAAGGAATGAAACCAAAGGAACCCAGATATAATGCTGAGCAAAATAATCAAAACGTTCTGCAGAAGGAATATTCAGATACTGAACATCCTGAAGCATATTAACATGATAATAAATTACTGCTGCACCAATGATCCCCATTACTTTCTGTGCATCATTCAAACCGTGTCCCAAGCTGAATAAAGCTGAAGAAGCCAATTGCAGCCTTTTGAAAGACTGGTCTGCTTTGTGCGGGTTTGATCTTTTATAAAGGTGTATAATAATCAGTGTAATGATAACGGAGATAATCATCCCTATAATCGGAGCCATGAAAATGAACAGGAAAATAGGAATTACTTTATCAAACTTCACCACACTCTGATGCGTTACCTGATTGAAAGCTTCTTTAATGGTGCCCCATGTTCCAAGGTCCGGCTGCGCTGCTGCCACATCATGATAATCCATCATGAAAGCATGCATAAGAGCAGCTCCAAGGAAACCTCCGATCAGCGTATGTGATGATGATGATGGGATTCCGAACCACCATGTCAGCAGGTTCCAGGCAATAGCTGCCACAAGACCGGAAAGTATAACTTCAAGGGTGATAAAATTCTCGTTAACTGTTTTGGCAATTGTATTACCGATTTTGAATTCTCCAATAATATAAGCAGCAATGAAGAACGCTGCAAAGTTCCAAAGCGCCGCCCAAAGTACAGCCTGGAATGGAGTTAAAACTTTTGTAGAAACTATAGTTGCAATTGAGTTGGCAGCATCATGGAAACCATTGATATAATCGAAGATAAGAGCCAGCGCAATAATAACTATCAGTAAAATAGGAAATTCCATTTTTTGCTATGTATTAGGCGTATTTAATCATGATGTTCTCAATCGTATTGGCAACATCTTCTGCTTTGTCCGTTACAACTTCAAGGTAGTTCAATACAGATGAAACTTTAATAATGTTGATGGCATCATTGGTTTCAAATAATTCTACCATTGAATTGGAAAGCAGGTCGTCCGCAATATTCTCAATAGAGTTCACCTTAATACAAGCTTCTTTCACCTGTTCCATATTTTTAAACCCTTTAAGGTTTTTCATCGCATTCTGAATTTCAAGACATGCTTTGTGGATCAATAAGGAGAAGTCTGAATAAGCCTTCATCTCAGGTGATTTATAAAGGAAAATATATTTTGTGGATGCGTAGATATAATCAGCAATATCATCAAGTCCTGTTGCCAGCGTGTGGATATCCTCGCGGTCAAAAGGTGTAATGAAGTTTTTCCCTAATTCTACGAAAATTTCGTGTGTAAGTTCATCATTCTTATGTTCGAAGTCACTCATTTTCTTCAACATTGAATCATCATTAAGATCGAAATCCTTGATTCCTGTGTTGAATTCTTCTGACATTGCAACTAGATTTTCAGTTACTTTTTCGAAAAGTACAAAGAAGATTTTATCTTTTGGTTGAAAAGCGTGGAAAATATTACCAATTCCCATTTTTTAGTATTTATAATTCGAGTGCAAATTTCTTAAAAAAGGATTGTACGTGAAACTATATAACATTAAGTTTTGTTAACATTCGCTTAACAACTGATTATCAAACAAAAAAACCGGCATAAATGCCGGTTTTATATGGTTTTGAAAGAGATTAGTTTGCCACCTCGGCTCTCATATCTTTTCCTTTAAATTTCATGGATTGAATATTGCTCAAAACATTGTCTTTGAACGATTTTTCAACTTCGAAGAAAGAGAATTTCTCTAAGATTTCAATATCACCGATTTCAGCTCTTTTCTTGCTCTTTCCGCCAGCAGTAGCTTTATTGATAATATCTAAAACATCAAGCTTCTTTAAATGGTCTTTTTTACCAAGGTTGAAGAAGAATCTTACCATGTTTTCATCTCTTCTTCTTGGCTTTCCACCACGCTCCCTGTCTCTTCCTCTGTCTCTGTCGCGGCCACGATCTCTGTCTCTGTCACGTCGGTCTCTTCTTGAGTAATCATCATCTCTGCTGCTTAATTTTTGCTCAACAAGATCATGCTTGTCTTTGTAGTATAAAGCAAGATCTTTCAGCTGGAACTGCAGAAGCTGGTGTACCAGTTCTTCTTTTGTAAAGTTGCTCAGATCCGGGATTAAACTGTCATCAAATTCAAAAAGATCTTCATGCTCCGTCAATAATTTTTCGAATACACCTCCTACCTGAGCTTTGATAATATCATCACCTGTAGGAATCGTTCTTTCATGAATTTCAATTTTTGTTGCAGATTTGATCTGTTTCAGTTTTCTGCTTTCTTCAGGCTTGATCAGAGCCATAGAAATACCGTCTTTTCCGGCTCTACCTGTTCTTCCGCTTCTGTGAACGAATACTTCAGGATCATCCGGTAAAGAGAAGTGAATAACGTGAGTCAGTGAGTTTACATCTAATCCTCTTGCCGCAACGTCTGTCGCTACAAGAATATCAATGTTTTTCAATCTGAATTTCTTCATTACCGTATCTCTCTGCGCCTGAGAAAGGTCTCCGTGAAGAGCATCCGCTGCATATCCGTTCTGCATTAAGAAATCAGCAACCTCCTGAGTTTCCATTCTCGTTCTGCAGAAGATGATAGAATACTGGTTAGGATTGGCATCGATTAATCTTTTCAATGCTTCTTTTTTCTGGCGGTACCCTACCACATAGTATTCATGCGTAATGTTCTTCTTCACTTCATTGATAGAACCTACAGAAATACGGTGAGGTTTTGTAAGGTAATTTTTGGAAATTCTTTCCACTTCTTTATTCATCGTTGCAGAGAATAAGAAAGTCTGTTTTGTTTCCGGAGTTTCGCTTAGAATGGTTTCCAATTCATCTTTGAATCCCATTGAAAGCATTTCATCAGCTTCGTCTAATACTAACCAATGAATGGCAGAAAAGTCTAATGCCTTTCTGTTGATAAGATCAATTACTCTTCCCGGAGTTCCCACAATGATTTGCGGTTTATCCTTCAAAGATCTCATTTGCTCTACAATACTACTTCCACCATAAACCGCAGTAGTTTTGATGTCTTTCATGTACTTAGAGTAATTCTTTATGTCTTTAGAAATCTGAAGACATAATTCCCGTGTCGGACAAAGCACCAATAATTGGATTTTGCGACTCGTATCGTCAATCATATCCAAAATCGGAAGCGAAAACGCTGCTGTTTTGCCTGTCCCTGTCTGCGCAAGTGCGATCAAGTCGCGAATATCTGAAAGAATAAAAGGGATAGTCTGTTTTTGGATTTCTGTTGGGCTTTCGTAACCCAGTTCGCCAATTGCCTTAAGGATATCAGGACTTAAATTGGTTTCCGTAAATAAATTCATTAACTATTTTAAAATTTTTGCAAAGATACAATAAATATTTGATTTGTTTTTGAATAAATTTTTAAATATGCAAACTTAAATTCACAATCTTTTAATGTATTTTTAATTTTTGGAAAATTAAACCTAAAAAAACATGCTTTGAGTTAAAAACTTGCTAAACATTATTTTTTTTTATTAAATTGGATTGATTTTTTCTGTGTTATTTATGAATTTTCAAAAATAAAGCCATGAAAAGCAAATTTTTCTTTTTGATATTCTCATGCATAGCCATTGAAATATTTGCTCAGACACCTCATTATCCACCCGCCTGGACATTGGAAAACTGTATCGAATATGCAAAAGCAAATAATATTTCCATTAATTCTTTACGGCTTTCAAAAAATTCGGCTGAACAGGATCTTCTTCAGGCAAAAGAAGCAAAATATCCCAACGTAAGCGGAATTATTTCACAAGGACTTTTTGCCCTCAACGGAAGTAACGGACTTCATATGACCGGTGCACAGACACAAAGTATAGGAGCCAATTCATCTATGACTCTTTATCATGCCAACTATATCAAAAACAACGAAGCTTCAAAAAATCTCCTGGTACAGATGGCTGACCTTTCAGTACAGGAAGCCCAGAACAGCATTACCCTTACCATTGCACAGGCTTATCTGAATATTCTGATGAATCAGGAAAACATCATTTCTCTTGAAAATGTACTGAAAACAACACAAACTCAGTTAAAACAAGGAGACCAGCTATACAAAGCAGGAAGCCTTTCTAAATTAAATTATCTTCAGATACAATCACAGGTTGCCCAGGATCAGTATAACCTGACCGCTGCCCAAAACAATCTTCGGACCAATACTGTTAATCTGAAACAAATCCTGCAGCTTCCTTCAGATTATGATTTTCAGATCGTAAAACCCGACAGCATTATGGTTGACAACCAGCTGAAGCCTCTGCAGGATGTACAAAACCTCGCACAAGATCAACGTCCTGAAGTAAAATATGGAGAACTGAACGTAGAAAATTCCAATACAAATCTGAAAATGGCCAGAGCCTCCATTCAGCCTACATTGAGTCTGACAGGAAATATTTCCACCAATTACTCTAACGGAAACGGAAATTATTTTAATCAGCTGGGAAACAATTTCTACATGCCTGTCGGCTTAAGCCTTGGCATTCCGATTTACAACAACAGAATTTATAAGACACAGATTGAGAAATCAAAAATTGCCATTGAACAGGCCAATCTTGACTTACTGAATACCAGAACGGTTCTTAACCAACAGATAGAGCAATCTTATATCAATCTTCAGAATGCGCTGTCTCAATATGATTCTGCCTTTAAGCAGATGGACATCAGTAAGCAAAGCTATGATATTGTTAACGCTCAAATGAAAATAGGAAGTATTGACTATGTGCAGCTTCAACAGCAGAGATTGCTATATATACAGTCTGTTCAGAATTATCTGCAGGCCAAATATACTGCAGTTCTTAACAAGCAGATCTATGAATTTTACGCAGGTAACCCTATAAATCTAAAGTAAACTATGAACACAAAGAATAAAAAATGGTTATATTGGGTTGTGGGCGGCATCATTGCAATAGGTGCAGTCTGGTTTTTCTTCATCCGGGAAAAAGAAATAAAAATCCAGCTTGAGACCGTAAAACCTGAAATGGGAGACATATCCAATTCCATTACCGCTACAGGAACCATTCAGCCTGTCGATACTGTTGCGGTAGGTACTCAGGTATCAGGAATTATCAAAAACATTTATGTGGATTTCAATTCTACTGTAAAAAAGGGACAGTTACTGGCTACTTTAGATCCTGATCTGTTGAAGTTCCAGTCAGAACAGATCAAAGCCAACCTGCAAAATGCAAAAAGTAATCTTGCTTACAACGAAATCAATATCAACAGACAATCTCAGTTGTACAAAGTCGGAGCGATCAGCAAAGCAGATTATGATAATGCCACAAATCAGTACAATGCAGCAAAAGCACAGGTAAATGCTGTAACCGCACAGCTTTCTACCGCTGATAAAAACCTGTCATTGACTAATATCTATTCTCCAATCGACGGAACTGTTCTCAACAGAAATGTAAGTGAGGGACAGACCGTAGCTTCAAGCTTCAGCACTCCTACCCTGTTCAGTATTGCCAAGGATCTTACCAAAATGAGGGTACGGGCCTCAGTAGATGAAGCAGATATCGGGAATGTAAAAGTGGGTCAGAAAGCAACATTTACCGTAGACGCTTTTCCGGATGAAACTTTTGACGGTGAAGTGTCCGAAGTACGCCTTCATCCCACCGTTTCATCAAATGTAGTGAACTATACCACCATCATCAATGCAGATAATTCCAGCTTAAAACTAAAACCAGGAATGACAGCAAACATTACGATTTACACACAGGTTTTAAACAATGTTATGAAAATTCCTGTGGCAGCAACCAGCTTCCGGCCAGACAGTCTTGTGATCAAAAAATACAAAGTTAATTCTCCGTTTACCAATGGTAAAAAGCATGAAAAAGGACAATGGAAAAAACAGGATAAAGGAACCGAAAATAAAAGTGAAGCAGCCGTCTGGATTATTGCTAAAGACAGTACTATTTCCCGGAAAAAAATAAAAACAGGAATGGACAATGATACCGAAATACAGGTAATATCAGGATTAAATAAAAATGACAATATTATCACCGGTTATAAAGTTCTTTCAAAAAAAACTTCCGGCGGACAGGCTAAAAGCCCATTCATGCCTCAAAGAAGAGGTGGCGGAAATAACAGAAACAGCGGCGGCGGCGGACCAAGATAGCCTAGCAACCAGCAAAACAAAAAAGTCATGGCAGAAAAAATTCTGGAGATCACAGATCTGAAAAGAGAGTTCAGGATGGGCGAAGAAGTTGTTCATGCACTGAAAGGCGTCACATTTACCGTAGAAAAAGGAGAATTTGTAACCATTATGGGAAGCAGCGGATCCGGAAAATCTACCCTTCTAAATATTATTGGCTGTCTTGACAAGCCATCTGGCGGCGATTATATTCTGGATGGCGTTAATATTAAGAACCTTGACCGTGATGAACTGGCTGTTCTCAGAAATCAGAAAATAGGTTTTGTATTCCAGGCTTACAACCTACTTCCAAGAACGACTGCAAAAGAAAATGTAGAGCTGCCTCTCCTCTACAATTCGAAAATATCTACAGAAGAGCGCCATAAAAGAGCCATAGATGCCTTAACTGCTGTAAAACTTGAAAGCAGGATTGATCATCTCCCTAATCAAATGTCCGGAGGACAACAACAAAGGGTAGCTATTGCCAGAGCTTTGGTAAACGAACCTGTAATGATTCTGGCAGATGAAGCCACAGGAAACCTGGATACCAGAACCTCCTATGAAATTATGGCTTTAATGCAGGATCTGCATCAGCAGGGGCGAACAATTGTTTTTGTAACACATGAACCCGACATTGCCACCTTTAGCAGCAGAACAGTGACCCTCCGCGATGGGAAAGTGATCAAAGACATTCAGAATGACAATATAAAGTCTGCCAAAGAGGCTTTGGAAAACCTTCCGGTAAATGATGATTATCAATAATATCAAACTGAAAATTTATTACCATGAACTTTTCAAACCTTTTCAGAATTGCATGGAAAGCTCTTTTACGGAATAAGCTTCGTGCATTTTTAACTATGCTTGGTATTATTATCGGCGTTGCTTCTGTAATCGCCATGACTGCCATTGGTGAAGGTTCAAAAAAAAGCATCAGTGATCAGCTTTCTTCTATGGGATCCAATATGATCACTATCCGGCCGTCCAGTAATGTGAATGTTTCCGGAGGTGCCAGAATCGGTGCTTCAGGATTACAGACGCTGAGACCTCAGGATGCGGACGCCATTTCAAAAGGAGCAGCAGATGTTTCTTATGTCTCTCCTGCCGTGCAGACTAACGGACAATCGATCAACGGCCCTAATAACTGGCCAACTCAATTACAGGGAGTAAATGAAGAATATTTTAACATCCGGGACTGGGGCATTTCCGAGGGGAATCTTTTCACCAAGAAAGACGTCACCTCATCCAATAAAGTCTGTCTTTTAGGGCAAACTGTTTACAACAGTTTATTTCCCAATGGTGAAGATGCTGTAGGAAGTATTATAAGGTTTAACAAAGTTCCTATGAAAGTCATTGGAATCCTTGCTCCAAAAGGATCTAATGCATTCGGGCAGGATCAGGATGATGTGATTATTGCTCCGTTCAATACCGTTCAGAGAAGATTTTTGGGAATTACCTATGTTCAGACGATTTATGCAGCGTCATCGAATGAAAACACATCGCAGCAGGCTACAGAACAGGTATCTGAGATCCTTAGAAAACAGCACAAACTGCCTGCCGACGGAAGCAATGATGATTTCAGTGTGAGAACCCAGGCTGAACTGATCTCCACTATGAGTTCTACCAGTCAGCTTCTGACCGTACTTTTATCAGCGATTGCCGGTATTTCTCTTGTTGTGGGGGGAATCGGAATTATGAATATTATGTATGTATCGGTAACGGAAAGAACCAAAGAGATCGGACTGAGAATGTCTATCGGCGCCAGAGGTAAAGATATTCTGTATCAATTCCTTATTGAAGCGATATTGATCAGTATTACCGGCGGAATTCTTGGCGTACTTTTAGGGATACTGTCTTCGGAACTCGTTACATTTTTTCTTTCGTGGCCAACATTTATTACAGAGTCATCAATTATAATCTCTTTTATCGTCTGTGCCGTGACGGGAGTCTTTTTCGGATATTATCCTGCTTTGAAAGCTTCAAAACTTGATCCTATTGAGGCTTTAAGATATGAATAGTTTTTGTACATTTGAATGATAGGCTTTGGGATTCAGATTTTAGATTCGAGGCTTAGCAACAACAAAATAAACACCTAATACAATATGTCCGCAAGCATTTCTTCCAAGACGTTTGATTTTTTAAAAAAATTAAATAAAAACAATAACCGCGAATGGTTTAATGAGAATAAAAACCTCTACACGGAAGCTCAGCAGAATGTAGTTTCATTTTTAGATGAACTGATTAAGGAAATGTCTGGTTTTGATGAAGAGCTTGCCAAGATTGACAGTAAAAAAGCATTATTCAGAATTTACAGGGACACCCGTTTCTCAAAAGACAAATCACCTTACAAAACCAATTTCGGAGCTTCTCTGGGAATGGGTAAAGGAAATCAGAAAGGAGGCTATTACCTGCACATGGAACCCGGAAAATCTTTTCTGGCAGGAGGAATTTATATGCCCGAATCTTCTGTACTGAAAGAAGTTCGTAAAGAAATTTCGCTGTATGGGGATGATTTCCTTAAAATTCTCAACAATAAAGAATTCAAAAAACACTTTCCTGAACTTGACCAGGACGATAAACTGAAAAAAATCCCTCAAGGTTTCGAAAAAGAAGATCCCATGGGAGAGTATCTTAAGCTTAAAAATTTTATTGTGATATATTCTGTGAAGGATGATGAAGTGCTGGATAAAAATGCTGTGAAAAATATGAGTAAAATTTTCAAACTGATGAAACCTTTCAATGATTTCCTGAATGCTCCTTTTCTTTAACACCTGAGTTTTTTGAATCCGGATCACTCAGATCTTCCAGGATAAACGACATAATTCAGCAAATTCTGCTTTGCAGTACTTTTGGTAAAGTTTCAAAAATAAACGGCTATTTTGTTACTTTAAAAACTCACTAAAATTCAAACGGTTACAAAACATTTTTTTACAATCTCTACTGAAATTCAACGTATTATAATTAACATTTTTTAAGAAAAGTTTTACATTTTTACGTATCTTTGCTGTTCGCCAAAAAGCCTACAATGTCTTTATACCAAAAAATTGCAGAAAAACTACAGTATATAAGTCCGAATTTCTACAAAAAAAGATATTTTAAAACTTTAAATAATCTTAGTAAAAATAATTTTTCGGAGCGTAATGTAGAACCGGAACTGGTATGGATTAAAGAATACCTTTCAAAAAATGCAGTGATATTAGACATTGGTGCCAATGTGGGAACCTTCCTGTATCAACTGGAAAACGCACTGGATCATGAAAACATTTATGGTTTTGAGCCCAATAAGAAACTTTACCGAAGACTGAAAAGGCTGTTTCCGGCAATGCATATCCTTCCTCTGGCACTTTCTGATGAAAACAGAATTGCAGAGTTCAAAGTACCTGTTATCAATGGAAAAACGATTGCTTCACGCGGTACTTTAAACACTTCCTATAAAGAAAAAGGGGAAGAGAAAAGCTATACGGAGAGAGTAAAGGTCATCAAGCTGGACGAATGGGCTGCACTGGAACATTTCAATAGACTTGATTTCATCAAAATAGACGTAGAAGGAAATGAAATAAAAACATTGTCCGGAGCGAGAGAAACCATCAGACGATTTCAGCCGACTTTAATGGTTGAAATGGAACAAAGACACCACGACACCCCTATCTGGAATGAAATATCCGAAGTAATGAACTGGGGATACGAAGCCAAATACCTGAACAGAGACAGCTTTATGCTGGAAAATCTTACAGAAGATATTATAACACAAAATACAAACGACGAAAAAAATAAAACTCAGTACATCAACAATATTATTTTTATACCTAAAAACATTTAAAACAACTTTATGAGTGTAGTAGCGAGACAAGGCTTCAAATATTCCATTATCGGTTATATTGGTTTTTTGCTGGGCACCGTTTCCGCAATATTCATATTTCCGAATGATTTTGAATTTATGGAAAGCTGCGCTACATTCTTCCTACCGCAGAAATGCTGGTTCCTTTTGTTGTATTGGGCATCTCCTATTCGAATGTAAAGTTTTTTCACACCGTGGAAAGAGATGGCAAAAAGCAGAATATGCTGTCACTGTCACTGCTTACTGTTTTTATCAATTTTCTTATTTTCACAGTGGTATTTTTCTTACTTCCTTATTTTTATCCGAAGTTCAGGCATTCAGAGGCATGGAAGATCAAAGAAATGATTCTTCCGCTGATCTTAATCCTTTCATTTTGTGCTATTTTTAATAAATACACTTCCAATTATAAGAGAATTGTAGTTTCCAATATTTTCGATAATCTGTTTCCGAAAATAGCCAATCTTGGAGCATTCTGTCTTTTTTTCTTTGCTTTATCCCAGAATATCAATGCGGCAATATCACAAAAAATTGCGTTTGCTTTCTTTTTTGGAATTTTCTTTTTGATGCTTTTGGGTTACATTTATTACACCAACAAGCTTGAAAAGATTCAGCTGGATTTTAATACAGATTATTTAAGAAGAATAATTTCTGGAAAGAGTTTTTCAATTACAGTTTCTTCGGATTTCTTGGGACTTTCGGAAATTACCTGGCCATAAACAGTTTTATGATCGGGGAATTTATGGGAATGGAAGAAGTAGGAATTTACTCGGTTTTATATGCTCTTATTTCGCTGATTTCTATTCCACAACTGGGATTGTTCAATATTTCTGCTCCTATCATTAATAAAACACTGGCAGACGGAGATATGGTAGAACTGGACAGGTTCCATAAGAAAACATCCTTAACACTGTATTTCCTGGGTGCGGTTTTATTTTCCTGTATTATGGTAGGTTTCCCTTATCTGACGCAATTCATGCCCAAGAACGGAACCATGCTCAGAGAATACGAGCCTGTGGTATGGATCTGGGGTTCTGCTGTATTAATAGACCTTGCCACCGGCTTCAATGGAAATATTATTTCACTGTCAAAATATTACAGATTCAATATTCTGGTTATGCTTTTACTGGCTGGGTTAACGATCGGACTGAATTATTATTTCATTAAAAACACGGATCTCAAACTGATCGGAATTGCTTTATCTACAGCGATCTCCCTTACGATCTACAATGTGGTGAAAATCGTTTTCAATTATATTGTCTTTAAGGTTTCGCCTTTAAGTATTGAAATGATTTTTGTCTCCATCATATGTACGCTGGCAATTACAGTAGCCATTGTTCTTCCAAACTTTAACAGCAATCTGCTTAATCTTGTCTATAAACCCGCAGTTGTCTTACTGTTGATTTATATTGGAAATCATTTCACAAAAATCTTCCCTGTTGAAGATTATCTGAATATAAGGTTTATTAAGAGTGTGTTTAAGATTAAATAATCACTTCCCAGTTTGAAAGAGGAAGCGTCGGAGATTCAGAGTAAGCTGTATAAAAACTGCTCCAGTTTTTTCTGAATTTCTTTCCTGCCATATGTTTTGTAAAAATCAAATGAGGTTTCTGAAAGTGCAGTTAGCTGATCAATAACATTTTCTTTCTCAGGAATAATAAAATCAAGTTTTGAAGGATAATCTCTTGGGAAAACAGCCCATTTTCCATAAGCTACCGCGTCTCCCAGGTTCCCCGTCATTTTAGTCACTCCATAAGTTTCTTTCATGCTGAAAAATTCCGTCTCCTGCTGAATCGGACACCATAAAACATCTGCTTTCTGCATCCATCTTTCAAAATCTTCAGATGAAACTCTTTCGGAAAAATAAGTGATTTCAATATTTCCAGGCAATTTTTCAGACAACTGTGCGAGTTGTTTCAATTCATGCCCGGTTGCTTTTCCAAGGAAAACAAACTTACAAGGTTTATCAGTTTTCAGATTCTGAATAGTTTTAAAAATATAGTCATAATCCCTTCTTTTTTGAGATACTCCGCCGGGAATAAGTATAATGAGATTTTCATTTTTTGTTTTGTCAAAATCCCTCGTATAAAATAGCGGTAGAAACTTATACTTTTCTGAGATTAAAGCTTCGTCCAATACCAAAAGAGAGCCGGAAGTCTGATATACCTTTGTTTTGTAGAATAGCCCTTCTTTAAGCCATAGTTTTAATCTGAAAACAACGTCTCCTTTGAAAACGCTTTTTATCAGATCAAATTTCGATGCTTTGATAAAATTAAGATTGTGGGAAATAACTGCTGTATTGTACTTTTTTGTTATCGCTAAAAATGTGTTAAAATAACGGTGAACCGTTCCAATAACAACGAGATCATAATCTTTCCCTTTTAACTGATCCAGAATCATTGAGCTGTCTGATAAATACACAGGCTCATCACTATGATTCATCTGATCTTTAATTCTTTTTGAAAAATAATAGTCTACTGAAAACTCCAGAGAGTCTTTCATAATATCCATGAAAGCCTTGGCAATTTCTGCGTGGGTGTCTATTTCTATGTAAGCTATTTTTTTCACGATGGGAGTTACATTCTTAAGTTTCGGCTAAAGCCGATGGATTTTTTATTTTTTTAATTAAACGGGCCAAAGCCCATTCCTGTTGAATTTTTCCAATAATGATTCATGAATCCTTCTACAATTCCTGGATTTACACTTCTTACATCTTCAGCCATTTCTTCTTCAGCATTTTCCAACGTTGATCATTTACAGCTTTCTGTTCTTCTTTTGTAATTTTCAATTCCAGTTTCTTTGATCTGCAGCCTTCATAAGACTTAACAATGTCTAAGAAAAAACCGACAGACTTGCTTTTCATCGCTTCTTTTGAAGAGGCAATATATGCAAGAAACCTATTCAGCCCAAGGAAATAAAAATATCTTCCGTAATAATCGGCAGAACGTATTGTGTAATCAGCTCCTTTTACTTTGATCAGCTTTACATGGAGTTCAGGTAAAACAACTTCCTTCCATCCCAGATTTTCAAGCAATATGGAATCAATATTATCCCAGCCCAGTGTTTCTCTTAATCCTCCGATCTGCATAAAACAATCTTTACGATAAGCCTTCATAGGGCCTCTTACATGATGCTTATTGGAATTCCCTTCATATACCCATTTGCCGTCTTTTTCTATATACAGAAGTCCTCCTACCAAACCATATTTTGGGTTATTGGCAAAAGCTACTTCTACAGTTTCCAGATAATTATCCGGAAGAATAATATCGGCATCAAATTTACAGATGATATCAAAATCATTCAGGAGCTGAGTCTGAAGTCCGCTTTTAAAGGCATGAACAACTTTTGAGCCCGGCTGATGTTCTGATTTCTGAAGGGTAACGGTTTCAAAACGGGAATCCGCTTCCGTATATTTCCTGATGACTTCAGGTGTTCTGTCTGTAGAACCGTCATTCACGACCACCACTTTAAAATCCTTGCTGCTTTGCTGCTGTAAAGAATCAAGAGTAAAGGAGAGGTTGTCTTCTTCGTTATGAGCAGGAATTATAATTAAAAACCTCACGGGAATGATAAATTGATGAATGATGAATGAGTAATGATCAATGATAAGAATCCACGAAGAGCATCAATTATCACTGATCATTAATTGTTTATAAATTTATTTGTTATGCGGTTTCAGCATGTTTTTCGGATCAAGGATCTCATCCAGTTTTTCCTGGGAAAGAATTCCTTTTTCCAACACAAGGTTGTAAACGCTTTTTCCGGTTTCCAATGCTTCTTTTGCAATCTGTGTAGACTGTTTGTACCCGATATAAGGATTCAATGCCGTTACAATTCCGATGCTGTGTTTTACCATATTCAGGCAAACTTCTTTGTTGGCTGTAATTCCAACCACACATTTCTCACGAAGGGTATCCAAAGCATTACAAAGGAAATTGATGTTTTCCATAATGGCATGGGAAAGTACAGGTTCCATTACATTCAGCTGCAATTGACCTGCCTCAGCGGCAAAAGTTACGGTAAGATCATTTCCGAATACTTTGAAACAAACCTGGTTCACCACTTCCGGAATCACAGGATTCACTTTGCCAGGCATAATAGAAGATCCCGGCTGCATTGGTGGAAGGTTAATTTCAAAAAGACCTGCTCTCGGACCTGATGAAAGCAATCTTAAATCGTTACAGATTTTAGATAGTTTAACAGCTAAACGTTTTGTTGCAGAAGAATAGATTACATAAGATCCTGTATCAGGAGTAGCTTCTACCAAATCCGGTGCAGAAACAATCGGGAATCCTGTAATCTGGGCTAAGTTTTTAGCACAAAGAGTGGCATAACCTACCGGAGCATTTAATCCCGTTCCGATAGCTGTTGCTCCCATATTCACTTCCACAAAAAGGCTGGCATTGTTATTCAGCTTGGAAATGTCTTCTTCGAGAGTGGCAGCATAGGCTTCAAATTCTTGTCCCAAAGTCATAGGAACAGCGTCCTGAAGCTGTGTACGTCCCATTTTGATCACATCATGAAACTCCTGTCCTTTTGCACGGAAAGCCGCAATAATTTTTTCCAGTCTTTCCACCAGTCCGATATTCATCTGAAGCAATCCCATTTTGATCGCTGTAGGATAAGCATCATTGGTAGACTGTGAAAGGTTGATATGGTCATTAGGTGAACAGAATTCATATTCTCCCTTATTTTTTCCTAATTTTTCCAACACGATATTGGCAATCACTTCGTTGGCATTCATGTTGATGGAAGTTCCTGCCCCACCCTGGATCATATCTACCGGAAACTGGTCATGATATTTCCCTTCTACAATTTCATCACACGCTTCTGCTATCTTGAAATACAGGTTTTCGTCTAAAAGCCCCAGTTCATAGTTGGTTTTTGCTGCTGCCTTTTTAACAAAAGCCAGCCCTCTTATAAACTCCGGATACGAAGACAAAAGCTGCCCTGAAATTTTAAAATTGTTGATAGCTCGTTGTGTCTGAACCCCATAATAAGCGTCTAAAGGCACATTAAGTTCGCCCAATAAATCACTTTCTTTTCTGAAATTTTCCATTACAGATATTTTACTGTTTTTGATCGTTTAAAGATAGCAAAAACGCATCTAACCGATGCGTTTTAATCTGAATTATTTTACCGGATATTTTTGATTTAACGCCTGCAGTATTGCCCATGTTTCGGCATCCATGATTCCGTCATAATTCTGCGGACGGAAATGATACTGGAATGCCTCAATTGTTTTCTTGGTAGCGTCATCCCATTGTCCGTTGGAATCAAGTGCATATCCGAATTTCTGCAGTGAAGTCTGAATAAGGAAGATAAAGCCAGGCTCATTATATTTTGCGGTAATGTCTGCCTGGGCAGCTTCAAGATAAGTTTGCTTAGCTGCTTCATCATACCACATTCCAATCTGGTATTCGTCATACAGCTTTTTCCATGGGAACATAGGCCCCGGATCCTGCTTTCTTGTAGGAGCAATATCTGAATGGCCAAGCACATTGGTAGGCTGAATCTGATATCTTGTTACAATATCTTTAACCAATGCCGCTACTTTTTTCACCTGATCGTCACTAAAAGGAGCAAATGTTCTTTTACCCGTAGCATCTGTCGTATATCCTGTATTTACAATTTCAATACCGATAGAAGTATCATTAAGGTTTTTGTCGTTTCTCCAAGCACTTACCCCTGCATGATAAGAGCGTTTGTTCTCATCTACCAGCTGGTAAATCTCATTATCTCCTGTATTATTTACCAGATAATGCGCACTCACTGCCTGCTGGGTAAGAACTGTAATTGATTTGTCGTCCGGAAGTGCGGTATAATGTAATATTAAGTAACGCTGTCTGAAGTTCTGGGCAATGGCCGGAAAATAGGTCTTCACTACTTTATATCCGGCTGGTTTTGCAGATACAATAGAACCATAACTTGCCGTGTTATCATTTTTTGTTGGATCTGCTATATTGGTAGTAAAAAAGTCGACCCCATGATCAGATACCACTTTTGGTTTTGGAGCAACCGGAGGTGTTGTCTGAACTGTTGGTTTCGCCTGTGTTACCGGGGTTTTCGGTTTGTACGTATTTTTTTTCACATTTTGTTGGGAAGTACATGAAAAAACAAATGTGCTTAATCCGATGATATATAATGTCTTACGCATCAGTTTGATTTTTGGATGATTTATTACTTCAAAAATACACAAAATTTTCTTGAATTTTATTTGGTAAATAAAGAAATCTGTTCTATATTTGCACTCGCAATAACGGAACAACGATCATTAAAAATAAACAAAAAGGAGGGTTGCCGGAGTGGTTAACGGAGCAGTTTGCTAAACTGTCGACGCGAAAGTGTCGCAAGGGTTCGAATCCCTTACCCTCCGCTCTTCTATATATTCGGGGCGTAGCGTAGTCCGGTCATCGCGCCTGGTTTGGGACCAGGAGGTCGCAGGTTCGAATCCTGCCGCCCCGACTTTTTAATGTGCTTATTAACTAAGCGGGAATCAACTTTTAAGGGTGCGTAGCTCAGCTGGATAGAGCATCTGCCTTCTAAGCAGACGGTCAAAGGTTCGAATCCTTTCGCGCTCACTTCATGGTCATCAGGATTTTTTAGATTCTGATGACTTTTTTTTTGCTTATCTAAATCGTTCTTACTCAGCTTAATAAGATTCAAAAAAGCATTTGATTTTGGAGTTCGAAAACGTCTGCCATCAAATTCTAATTTATGGTAGTAAATTGAACTGGCTATATTTCTTCTATCTTTTACCGACGCGTCAATGTATCTCTTAGCAATATTAGAAATAGAATCCAAGGCTGCAGATAACTTACCAGGGACATCCTGATCTTTGCTTGCTTTCGTTAAACCTTTCAAGGTTTCTTCCAGCTCATCCACCTTGTGTTTGCATTCTAATTTTACCTGTGCATAATCTTCTTCGTCCAGTCTATCAGTCAAAAATAAATCTCTTGCCTTACTGAGTTTCTGAGTAATTTTATCAATCTCTTCGGTGATTGCTTGTCTTTCCCCATCAACATTACTGCAATGCTTTCGATAATTCTTTAAAAGAATAACCTTTAAGGTATCTCGGTATTCCGGCAGTATTTCAAATTCACGTAGATTTTCTATAAACTTTTCGTTTACGGCATCTGAATTATGGCGAAAACCACATTTAGAATTACAATGATAATAACTATAACGTTTTGTATTTCCTTTTGAAGTACTTGCCGTCAGCGTATTTCCGCAGCGTGGACAAATTAATACTCCTCTTAATGGGAAGCTTTCATTATGTAGTACTCTATTCTCACCCTGCTCGGAATTATTCCTTCTACTCTTTCCTTCCAAAACTTTCTGCACCCTATCAAAAAGTTCCTCGGTAATGAGTGGTACGTGTTTACCTTTCACATAATGTGCAGCCTCGTTCTCAAACTCAGAAATAAATACCTTTCCTGTATAAACAGGATTTCGAACAGCAACCATGAAGGCATTTCTAGTAAGGTCTTTACCTTCTCGTTTGTTCATTAATTTTCTGACGTGTTCAGATGGCAACTCACCTTTTGCAATCTCCTCAAACGCCCAAACAATATTTTCCGCTTCTGGATGCTTCACTCCGATATATTTTGTACCATCTTCTGTACATCTATTAACATATCCGTAGGGTGGAATTCCCATTATACGACCTTCTTTTCTTGCCCGTCTCATACCATAGAACACATTTAATGCCCGACGGTCATTTTCTACTTCAGGGGTTGAAAGATAGATTGCCAGAACTATTTTATTTTCGGGAATTTTAAGATCAAGCGGCTGCTCTATAGCTTGTGGATCTACCTCTAAACCTTCCAGAACGCTGATCATATGATATGCCTCGCCAATATTTCTGCTGAAACGGTCCCACTTCGTAAATAAGATTAATCTAGGTTCCCTATCGCTCCTATTCCTTTTCTTAAGATTCTTAAGATACTTGCTCCACTCGGGACGGTCAAAATTTTTTGCTGAATGGTCTTCAAAAATGACATTCTCAACGGCAATACCATATTTAGCACAGTATACCTGCAGTCGCTCCGCCTGGTCACGCTGTGAATACCCTTTGTCAGCCTGCTCATCTGTGGACACACGGATATAAAGATCCGCAATCTTACTGCTAAAATTCTTTTTCATAGATATAAAATTACATTTGACTTTCTTTGTAATGGTCTCTGGAAGATCTGGACATCTTCACGATCATAAGTTGGAACTCTGATGTTCAAACCAACAGTCCCAAATAAAATAGTAGTTTTCATTTGAAAAAATTTACGAATTATTATACTTGGTTAAAATGCTGAATCAATTAACTGATTGCTAATTATTTATCAGCGAAAACAATTAAACAAAGTTACAAAAAATTGATTATTCAGGGGAGAAGAAATGTTTAATTGTAATCCTTGTCAACATATATAAAAACTCAAGCATTTCTTTTGCTTCCTGTTCCGTAACATCACGTCCCGTTTTTCTTACGGTTTCCATAAATTGCTCAAACGGTATTTCCTCCAATTCTATAAAACAGGAATGTTTTAACATCTCAGCATTAATCGATTTATTATTTTTTGAAGAAACAGATTTTGCCATAATTTCCGCATTTAGATCGGTTGGGCTACCCACCAAATTATATGGCCAACTTAGCAGTAAAAATATTTGTGAATCCACCAGTACCCTACGTTTTCCTCAAAAATCCTCCTCATTCCTATTCCATTAATAAAAAATAAAATTTGGGTGTTTTAGATTAACAGCTTAACCATTTAAATCTGTTGCAGGGGTTCTTTTTATTTATTTTAACCAATTAATAGTATATTTATTTCTCAAAGTAAAAGCTTAAAAAGTAAAATTCTAAACTACCAATGTTATAACCTGATCCATATTTATGACAAATAATGAAATTGCATTACTTATAAATTCGAAAGAGAAAATAGATGACAAATTTGCAATCTGGATGGCACATTACGATATTTTGCAAAGTAGGGGAAGAATTTTCACCAAAGATAACGATGGTCACGAGGTCAGTAAAATCTACTGTAATTGCAGCAATTGCAACAAAATTCCTGAAAATAAAAAAAATAAGAAACTCTATTTGTTAATGTTTAACCAGTCCTTTACAGCACTTCGAGAAGAACTTGAAAAAACATCCAGTTATAGGGAAAAACTCGATATCTGGATAAACAGGTTTGGTATTAATTATTGCGCAACTTATATAAATGAAGATCAGGAATTATCAATATTACCAGAGACTTCAAGCGAAATCGAGGATTATAATAAGATGCAATACAATCTTTGGAAAAATCATCTTTTTTCTTTCAAGGGTAAGGAGAAGTATTGCAAGACAGACCTCTTTTCACGAGTTGACGATTTAAATAAACAATTGCTATTATCTCCTTTCAAAGATGAAGTCATAAAGCAAACCAAAACACAAATATTGGTACAATATGAAAGTGAAGTCAATAGTAAAACCAAACAGTATTTTAATAATTTAATTATAGGAAAGCCAGAACCCTTCAACCTAAAAATATGGGAACTAACTGAACTAATTAATTACATTGACGCGAATGAAGCCTATAAATTCCTATGCTATTTACACAACCAAAATATGATAATAAAAGAAGCATTTTTAAGCCACGCTGCAGATGTCATTGCAGAAAGAGATAAAGGTATGACATGGACACAGATTGCAAAGTATTTCACCGAAAGGGCGGTACAATTTAATAGAGATATACCTTATGCTGATAAAAATTTCCTCAATCTTGAAGATAAAAACGGAAAAAAGGTTTCAAATAAAAGAACAGCGTTCTTTGAAAACCTTAAGGCTTTTAGTCCAAACGAACAGTTTGAAATTATTAATGATCTCTGTGATTCATACAGCGGAACTCCAGGTGCAATCCAGCTAAAACAGCTCCTTATTACCCAGTACAAAGACCTAAGAATGACATCTCCTATTGATGATAGCGCAGAGAAAATCGAGGAGGTTTCCGGAATTCTTAGCATGTTTCCAAAGGCCGAGGCCGCATACAATACAGCAGTCGAAAAATTTAAAAATAATATTTATCAACGAAATGCTGTCGATGATTTACGCCTAAGTCTTGAATTACTTGTAAAAGAAATATTAAATAATGAAAAATCCCTTGAGAATCAGCAGGCAGAACTGAAAAAATTCCTAACCTCACGAAAAGTTCTGCCCGAAATAGCCAATCTTATCTGGGCAAATATCGATAACATAACAAAATATCATAATAGATATGTGAAACATGACGATAATGTTGGAAAAACTGACAGCGAGACGATGTTGGACATGACTACAACTATTATTAAGATTATAATAAAAGCCGCTACTTAATTTAATGTTAAAATAAGAGCAATGCCCTTAGCATTGCTCTTTTTCTTATAATCCCTTTTTCCAAAAAACACTAAACATCTATTTAAAAGAATATGTACTATTCTTAAAAATTACACAATATTATCTGACCATGTTAAAAGAAACTGGGTCATTAATTCTATATATTGCTCAGCGTCCTGCTTCGCCATTAAAATCCCAGGGTGGCCAGCATTATTTCGAGTTTCTCTTAGTTCATTGATCATATCGATCTGCAACGATAAAGGATCAACAAACATAGAACTTAAAACGGTATTCAATAAGGTAAACTCAGATGCATTGCAACAAACAGATATCCTGTTCATTCCAAATTTAAATTTTTCCAGAGATCCCTGCATTACACCTATTTTCCACTTTTTGGTAGCATTAACAGATCCGAACAATTTCTTTAACTCATTTTCCATAGCTCTTCCATACTGCAGAACAACCGGAGAAAAATCACTGCCTACACTGATTATATTTAAAAGATACTGGCCAGATGCCAAATAATCTATCGTTCTATTATCAAGTTTTGCACTGTTAAAAATAGAACATATATTTTGCACATAACGTTGTACATCAGTTTTATGATGATATTCATCTATTTTTTCTTCCAAAAGAGTAATCTTCTCTTCATTTTCATCAAGGTTCTTTTTTAAGCCTATGAATTCGGTGATAAAGCGATCGCGCCTAATATTAAGAAGGCTTAACTGTAAATTGTTGGATTCATCAAAAAAACCACTGTCAAATGCTTCATAATTTATGCTTCCATCCTCTGCAATTGCAATTGTTTCAACTTGTTTCTTACCGTCGGCTAATGCATGTATGTTCCTTAAATAGAATATTTTTATGGAATCTGAAAAATCATTATTACTCGCGACCAAATTTTGAAAATTGCGTATCAAATACTCACTGTGAGTTTCAACAACAAATTGGATATTAAATTTTTTATTAGCTTCATAAAACATTTCCGAAAGTAACGACTGCCATTTTGGATGTAAGTTCGTTTCTGGCTCTTCGATCAAAAGTAAACTCGGGTCGAACTGATCCATATAATATTCACCATCGTCACCATAGTCATGTAGAATTCTTTTATTTTTTTCTGCTAATACACTTATTTGAATTAATAATAAAATAAGCTGTTTGATTCCATAACCATAATCAACGAGCTCTCTTTTTTTCCCAATATTATCAATGACCGAAACGAAAATCAACTGATAATCAAGTCTTAATTCGACATCTAATCTTTTCCCAATTTCAAACGCTTGTAAATATTTATTCACGAATGTATTAGGATCATGCTGCAAAGGTATATAAGCCTTTAGCAAATTTACGAAAGGAGAATTTAAGGACGCGTTATAAATTCTTACATGCTGTTCGCGAACCGTTGATAGGTAATTTATAGAAAGTAAACGGTGCTTTAAAACTTCCCAACCTTTTTTGAATGTCTCCTCCAGAACATTATATTTGTTAATAGTTTCATCCGTACTTTCTGTTTCCATCCATTTCAGATTATCTCTAATTATTTCCAAAATACTTCCATAAAATACATCTTCTACTTCTGGCTGTGGATAAAAAACCTCCGGAGGCTCAAAGTCATGATCACCAATCTTAAGTTTTCCCTTTCGATCTCCAGTTTCTTCTAACTGCTTAATAAAATCGTTCCATTTCCCAATATCCGGTTTTGATCTGAAGGCATTGACGACAGCGGAAGGTATAAAGCAATAATCTTCTTTCTCTGCAATATTATCAACCCAATCAAGCCACCTAGTGTTACGCTCCTCTTCTACATAAAAATTATAAAATTCGTATATTTCAGACAAGTAGCTGCTCAATTTGCTAGAATTGAACTTCCATTCCACGAGACCAACCATAGGATCTTCGAATGGTCTTGCGAAAATGCCATAAATTTTCCAAAGATCTTTTTTTGAAATATCTGGATCTTGAATTAGCTTTTCATATTCCTGGGTTTGCTTCTCATACTCCTTCTTGTCATCTGCAATATCCTCCTCAGTTGCATTCTTAAATTCAAAATAAAACAGAAAATCATGGTCCTTTCCGTCACAAACTTCCATTTTCCTAAGTTTTCCTTTGTAAGAATCTGTATCCAAAACAGAATATGTAAGCTTAATGTATGTGTATCTCTGACCAAAATAATTGAATGGTAAGGAAATCATAACTTCCTTGTTTTCCTTATTAAATAACAAGTTTTCAAGATTTCCCAACAAATGCTCCTGATCCGTTAAATCTAATTCATTTGGAAAGACGTCTCCGCTAACACTATTCTTCAACAGCTGCATTCCCTTAATTATAGAGCTTTTACCTGAATTATTGGTGCCAGTAAGCAGATTAATAGCAGTTAAGTTCTCGAAAAATCCATCGTGATCATTAAATATTCTGAAATTTCTAAAACCTACAATATCAATTGGATGCATATTTCTTTAGAGATCTATTTTTTATTTTCTACCACCTTTGTTGTTTTCCATGTTCTGACCTCAAATAAAACAGCTGCATCACCGGTATTATTCCATACAGAGTTTCCGAGGTTCCAGAACAAAGTATATCTTTTATTTTTACCGCCGTTAATTTCCTCGGTTTTGTTCGTACCACTTTTGGTGTACAGAATTACCTCATCTCCTTTTTTTACATTCTTCGAGACAAACCAATACATATGCCGCATTTTGTTTGAAATCTCAGTATCGCCAACAAAAGTTGTATCAACAATAATATAATAACATAGATCGCAATCTTCTAGAACTGATATATTTACTCGTTCGGACGCAAGAGTGCCATAATCAGTGACACTATTAATTATTAGATTCATAATAGGTTATTTAGCTTTTAAGCAATTTATTGATTTTTTCGTTCTTAACAAAACTGATTTAGATACTTAAAAAAATTAGTTAAATTTATAAATAGGAACAATATAAAGCTAAAATGTCCCATCTTTTTGAACATCATAAATTTACTGTAGAAATTAAAGGCTTAAAAATTGCTGTTATTGAGCATACAGTGCAGGACCAAAAAGTTTTTCATCTTGCATTTGCAGATAATAGAAAACCTTTGGTAATTACTAAAGCAAAGACTTGGAATGGAGAAATTTGGACAAGTATACCACAAGGTAGACAGCAAGAAGCGGAAAAATTTGGTAATGAAATTAGTAAACACTTAAAAGAATAGAGCTATGTGTTATTATAATGGACAACGCGTATCACGGGAGGAATTCATAAGATTAATGGATCTTGAAAAAGCCGTTATGAACTATGACTTTCTGGATCAGGAAATACATGAAGGTTTTAATTACGGAAATATTGCGGTACTTAGACCCACAGAGGACAAGTGCAATTTTGATATCGTACAGATGGAATGGGGATTTATACCATCTTATATCAAAAATAGAGACGATGTAAAAAAAATGCGTTTTGGCTATAAGGACGGCGCAGGAAAATGGCATCAAGCTTACACCACATTAAATGCCAAAGGTGAGGAGCTTCTTTTGAAGGATGAAAATACCGGACGTGAGAAAATGTTTCGCAAGGCAGCGCTTGAAAGACGATGTCTAATTTTATCCAGCGAATTTTATGAATGGCGACATATTTACCGTCTGAACAAGAAAACAAACCAGCCCCTAAAAACAGCCGATAAATATCCATATCATATCGGATTAATAAATAAAGAATATTTTTTTATTGCTGCGATCTGGCAGAACTGGACTGATAAGGATACAGGTGAAACAGTTGACACAGTTGCGCTTGTAACCACCGAAGCGAACTCTCTGATGAAGCAGATCCACAACTCAAAAAACCGTATGCCTACAATGCTTCCTGATGAACTCGCTTGGGAATGGATGATGTCAGACCTAACTGAAGAACAGATAACTGAACTAGCAACTTATCAGATCAATTCAAACGAGATGGAAGCTTATACGATCGAGAAGGAATTTAAGACCACCGGAACGCCAACGAAAGCTTTTGTGTATGAAGGTGTGCCTGAACTAACTTACGAAGTATAATCAATAAAAAAGGAAGCAAAAATGTTCTACAAGGCTCTTTTGCTTCCTTAGTATATAAAAAAAAACAAAAGCAGGAAATCCTGCTTTTGTCATTAAATATCTAAAGTCCTAAATACATTTTGAAATCAAAATGCTTTCTTGTCTTTGGTTCTAAAAGACGATAATAACTTTGCGGTTTGCCGTCCCTTCCGACATACAGAGGAACGTAAAAGGGATTGAAAGTATTAACCTCCTCAAAACTCCAATTAGGAAAGTTAAATTTACGTTTTGTAACCTCCATCATATAAAAATTGAGCAGAAAACGACTTTCCTTGTCCCACACCGTCTTTCTGACCTTTTCATTAATTGTCGAAAAGTCAGATTCATTTGGATCATAATCCACCTGCAATTTAAATGCTTTGTTAAAACGTGCCAGAAATTCGGCAGATTTTTCATCGATATTTTCAGCAGTGATTTTTTCCAGCTCCTCCTGCAAGTCTGTTTCCAAAATTCCATAATCGTAACGTTCCGTAGAATCCAAAAACTCCAAAGCATTATCTTCCTTGTCAAACAGTAAAAAGAATTTCTTATTACCATCAGCCATAACTCTAAATTCGTTTTTGTCCTTGTGCTTGGTGCAGGACTTATGCGTATTAAGGTTTTGCTTAAAAAATTCAAAATTCTGCAATTCTTTCCTGATTGCCTCAAAATCATTCAGATTATAATTTGTTTCGACGATTTTAAAATTCTGCTGTCCCATTAAATTCATGTATATTATCGGAAATAAAATTAGTGTAATTTTTTTTATGTTCATGACTTTTAATTTGGAGTTCTATATGCAGGTACACTTGTACCACCCAATTTTACCGCTGTATTAAATAGGTTTATGATTGAGGACGTCATAAAGCGAACCTTCATCAAACTCCCTTCCATTCTATACATACTGTAAAAATGAACAAGATCGATGTTTAAATTTCTAGCATATCCCATCAATGGGCCTGTTAGATTAACCCCTGCAGGAGAAGCGATGATCATTACGCCGCCCGGAATTCCGTGCGTCAAATTATTGATTGATAATGCATTCATTTCTCGTTTTACCTGCGCAGTTGCTATTCCAATATTTCTAAAAGTATTCTTAACTTCATAAAATACGCCGTCAGGCACATAATTGGTATCGGTTGCCAATGGTGAGGTCGCATCAGGAACGGTACCGTAGTAATTTTTTCCGATCGTATTATCCTTTACATTAGGTCCAATATTAAACTGAGCCCAATCTATAAATACCTTTTCAAACATATGCCCTAAATAATTTTCGTCAGTTCCACTCAGCTGTCCTCTTCCCCTTCCTAAAATGTACTGTGCATATATTTCCTTTGTTAAAGGCATATACCCGCCAAAAACATCAACATCTGAACCGCTCTGATTGTAATCTGGGGATATGATGTACTTAAATCGATCAGCAATACCTTCAGTAGCGGTCACATTATTCCCACCAATATTAAAGGAATAGCTTAATCCCGTAAATCCTACCAACGCACTCTTAAAGATATTCTGTCCCGTCGCTAACCCATTAAAGATACTTCCAACAGCGCCTACTACGGAGTTTTGTACGAATTTGGTCCCATTGACACTGATATTCTGAATACTCTGCCCAATGGCTGCTCCGGCAAATGCACCACCCACAACAGCTGTCCAGGTCTGTTTCCAGTCCCATTTTACAGGGTTCAACTGTCCATGATTGGCCTGAACCCCGCTAATGTAACTTCCCACTACCATACCAATTAACCAACCCCATATTTCCCCGCTTGGATCATTATATAATAACGGATTATTCATTACATAACCGTATTTATTATAGTTCTGCGTGTTCGTAGGATCTTGGATATTTTCATCCGCGTTCAAAAATCTTCTTAATAGCGGATCATACAGCCTTCCGTTCATGTGGACGATACCTACCTGCATAAAATGCTCATGGCTGGTATATCCACGATCAAGAAGTAAGCTTGCCGTTTTCAGCGTTGCCTTATCCGTAATAACGGCTCCGGAACCTATCTTTAGGTGAGTAAAGTTCCCCCAGGCATCATAATGTCTTTGCTCTAACTTATTGCCGGCTTCATCTGTGATCGCCAGGATACTTCCCAGATAGTCTTTGTGCAAAAATTTAAATGATCCAGTACTCTCCCCAAAATTCTTTAAGAAAACTATGTTCGATTCGTAAGGTGTGCCAGCAATGTAAAGAATATGCTTTTCCTGGTTTGTTGTCTGGTCGAATACAATCTCAAAACTTCCGTCTTCATTGTAAAATTTAGATTCCTGAACCTGCCAAACTGGTGGCAGAGGTTGTAAGTTCTCGCCTGTTGAAAATGACTCCACGGGTGGATCTCCCGGATCTCCACCGCCGAACTGTTTTAACTTAATAATATCGACACGCTGCCTCATCGAACCTAGCCCGTACTTGAAACTGATACGGTCTTTTTCGCCATTGATCTGTACAGGATCATTATTCTCGTTGTAAAGTATCGATTGAATAAGATCACCGTTGTAATTCTGTGTTCCTGCGGCATTCAATGTCATTCCCGTCGGCTGGTAAATCTTAGACTGATTTTCATATTTCATCGTACCTACCTGGTCATTTTGAAGGATTCTACCCTTAATGTCATAGGTATTTTGAGAAAGCTGTCCTGTTCTCGGATCAGTCCAGTTGATCAGACGGTTGTTTTCATCATAATTGAATGATTCTGAAATATTGAAATCACCTAATGTCTCCCTGAGCTTCAGTTCATTTTTAACAGCATCAAACGTATATTTGATATTTAAAATACTTTGCTGTACCACTGAGGAGTGCTTGATCTCAGTTAGGAAACCTGTCGCTTCATTATAAGAATTTAGAATATTTGTACCACCTAATTTGGCTGTCAGCGCCTGCCCTTTTGAATTGCTGGTCTGCAGTTCCCACAAGATCTTCCCTGAATTTTTTTCCTTTAACTGATAAAGTTCACCGTTCCACGAGCTGTAAACATTTTCGATCTTTACATTGGTCGTAACTCCAGCAGACTGCAGTTCTTTTTCATAAGAAGATATTCTTCCTTTACTATCATAAATGATATTCTTTTCAAGGTATTTCTTCCCGTTGCTGTTCTCTGTTGAAGATAATGGTCTACCATAAGTATCGAAAGTAAAGGTGGTGCTGAAAGCCTGACCTGCAACTGTGCCGGACTTTGAGGTAAGCTGTCCCTTGGTGTTATATCCGAAAGAAATGCTTTTGTTAGTGGTCTGACCACTATCAATTGTTGAAAATTCGGTCTGGGATATTAATTGCCCAAGATTATTATAGACAAATTCCTTTGTTCCCCTAGGGCTGGTCGTCTTTTTTCCTTTTCCTAATCCATCAAATTCATATTTATACACGCCATTGGATGGATCGTTATGTTCGGACTTTCTGCCCCATACATCATATTTTGTACTGACTGTATTTTCACCATATTTCGCTTTGATCTGCTGTCCTGCAGCATTGTAACTGAACTGGATCGTTCCGCCCTTGTCTGTTGAGGAAATGATGTTTCCAAGTATATCGCTAGTTTTTGAGGTAACCTTATTATAATTATTAAGCTCAGTTGTGGTAACGGTTACTCCGGAAGTTACTGTTTCCACTTTCTTTCCTACAAATGAGCTTATGGCTCCAGAAGCGTTTAAGGTAGCTAAACCAGTTGTGGTCACTTTCACCGGATAGACAGTATCGTCATACGTAATTACGTTCCATAATGTAGGGGAACCACTGTCGAAATACTGCTCGCTTTCAGCAGTCTTTCTACCCAAAATATCATATTTCGTATCTTTTGAAATGAACTGTCCCTGCGCAAATGCCTTGCTGGATTTTTTATAGACCTGACCCCATTCATTTGTAAAAGTTTTGGTCACATTCCCATCCGCAGCCTGTTGAGTAATGGTTACATTATATTTGTTATCCTTGTCATATTGATAGGTAGTAATTCCACCTAAATTTGATGCTGAGGTTAACATTTTATCCCATGAATCATATGTATTGGTAACAACAATTCCGAAAGGGTCTGTCTGAGTCTCTAATTTCCCCCAGATATTATAAGTACTATTGGTCTCTAAGTTTAGATTATCAGTCTGCTTGGATACAAAACGTCCCGTTGCATCATATACTTTACCATTACTTTCCGTACTGGAATCAATACTGTTGCTAGTAACCTTTTGCGTTACATTACCAAAACCATCATAGGTAAATGTATCCAGCAGATAACCGGAGTTGTCCCTATTCCATTTTTTTACCGTTTTTAGATTGTTATTATCATAGGTGTACTCTTCCTTGTTCGACTGTACATCACTATAAGCCTGTACAGTTTCATTTTTTGATAACGGACGTCCGACATAATAATTTGCTCCAGTTCCAGCTGGATTATTAGCATAGAGGTAATTGGTAGTCTTAACTGCATACGAAGTATTAAGTTTCGATAGGGTCTGGGAAGGAAGATAAAAATCGCCATAAGTCACGGTACTTTCGGAAACCGCACCCGTCAGGAAATCCTTTGCTCTGGTTATTTTCGGAAAAATTGCCGTTACTACTTTAGCCTTATTGCCATCGTTGACAGTTGTCACTATTTGTCCGTCAACAAGTTTGTCCGTCTGATAGACCGTAGATTTAAAACTTAAAAGCTGATTATTGTTTTCAGAAATATCCGCTGGAAATATTTTAGTTTCATCGTTGGTTCTGATCGACCATTCCTTAATGGTTGCACCCTGGTTAAGTGGGTCGGTTTCCACCCCGGACCATACGTGCGTACTAAGTAAAGTGTTTGCAGGATAAATAGTTGTATTCCATGCTGAACTTGCTATTTGTCGAAAACCTATCGTCTTTCTATTGTGCAGGTTCATAATAAGGCCACGATAGCGGAACAATTTAAATCTGCCACTGTTAGGCTGATTACCCCATTCAGAAATCCTTGAAACCAGTTGTGAATTTACATTCGCCAGCTCCATCAATGGATATTGTTCATTTTTAACACCTGTATAACACGCTGCACATCCACTTATCCCTGTATCGTAGCTGATTAAGGTTCCCCTTCCTGCCTGATTTATTCTTTCCACCATTGCCCTCTGCAGGTTGGAAAAATGATAATAATTGTTTATGCCCCCCACATTTGAATTACTGGGTCTGAACAGATATAACTCATTCTGTCTTAGTCCCAAAAGTTCCCTGTAAATAAGAGGTGCATTATAATTATTCGTTACCGGGGTATCGGAACCAAATTGTATCTTACCATTCGCGTAACCTTGGCTCGGACGAACCTTGATAGTAAAAGATGAACTTGCTGATGTCGGTGAGGCGATATTATAGCTTGTACTAAAATCTATGATATCCGACTTTCCATCGGCATTGATGTCCAAAACCTTTGCAGTTGAATAATAACCATTTTGAGATGATGTATAACTGTCAGTAGCATTAAAATCATTGAAATATGGCGTTTTCTCAAAGCTTTTACCGTTGTTCAGATTCACAAAGTAATGGTTGTTAACATTCGTTCTGCTAAATAGATCTGAAATTCCATCGCCATTGAAATCTGCTACCTGTACACTCGCCGATAAGCCCAAATAGTCCGCATTGTAGACTTCAACCAAACTGTAATTCCCCTGGGCATCTTTTTTGACATTATATGCCTGTAATAAATTAGCAGGTACGAATTCACCATTTACCGTAGAACCCCAATTCGGACTGGATTGCGCTATATCATCAAGACCGTCACCATTGAAGTCTCCCATGACAATGTCCTCACTTTTGGTTAGGTAAAATTCAACATATGGAAATGTGCTGTCCTGTTGTTTGGCAACGAAATATTTTGTTTCATCTATGCTGGAACTCTCGCAATTGATCGGCCGTCCGTTTGGATCTAAACTAGGATCAACGGTACCACCTCCGCCACCACCGGGACACCATGTATTGGTGATGCGGATCGATTTTTCAATCAGTACCTCAGAAATGCCATCGCCATCAATGTCATATTGAAGCAGTTTTCTGATAGACGATGTTTTATCATAGTAAGTTAAAGGATTTGTTGTCGATGTGTGCTCTGTTTCGCTCCACTGGCTTCCCGGAATGACTTTAGTCTCAACAAGGGTCAACGCATTGGGATAGAGAAAACCTGAACCCGTATAGGAAATAGGTTTTGTAAGGTCAATAAGATAATATTTCAGCGTTACATCCTTTGTTGTGGAATTCAGTGTATATGAAACAAAACCCTGCCGGCTGCTCGTATAATTATTGCTGTCTTTAATAGTTATCGGAATCGCGCCGTTGTATACATTTTCTGTTCCTAAATAATAAAGTGGCGAAGTATTACCACCTGTACTTAAATAATATCCCGTGGGATTACCTCCCCAAGCATTATTATATACAATAAAATCAGTGCTGTGTATCCCCCTAAAATCACCACTAAGGGCCATTTCGCGAAACGGTGTCCATGTACCATCAGAAACAGAACCTGTCGCACCACTTTGATTTTCATTACGGTGAAATTCGATCGGATTTGCTGGTTGATTGTCAGCACTGAACTCCTGTATCTTATCGACAAACTGATATTTTGAAACATCTAATTTGTAAGTGATTTCATATTTGCGGTACTGTGAGTTATTAGTCTTTGATACAATGCTGTTCAGAAGCTTGTCCTGTATTAAAGCGATTCCATTGACGTACGATTGTTCGATTAATTGCCTTGTATATGTCCCATTATAATTGAACTGAACCTCGTTATAATGAGCTTTTCCCAGACTTTCATTACCGCCCCATTTTATACTCGAGATCAATGAAACATTCGTTCCGCTGCCCTGCAGATAGTCATACGAGATATAATTTCCCTGTGGGTCCTTCCACTTAACAATATTATATTCCAGAGGAGTTCTGGCATTACTACTTCCCGAAGCTGTTGCTCCGTACCATGCCAGTGAACCATCTGCTAAAGTAACCTCCCAATATTCCGGCCCACTCCAGATTTGACCTGTGATCGAACCTACAGACTTAATTTTTGTGTTCGAGAATTTTTCCGTTACGTACTCCGCTCCATCTTTACCATACTCGCCTGATTTCAAAATTAAACGTTGACCGTTAAAACTGTAGTAATCGGAATAATCAAGCTGTACGCCCCTAAATTCACCGTCTTTTTCTATATTTTTACCAACCCTGGAGATTGATGTAATACCCGAAATATTCCATCCGTACCCCGCAGTACCGTTCCCAGCGCCACTCAGATAAACAAGACCTACCTGCGGAGATACATTTTTAACGCCGGGCGGTAAATCGATTGCCATATTAAATTGAAGCTGTCCTCCTTCATTTACATCTATATTCCCCTGCGTATCATGAAAATACTGCGAAGGGCTTACAAATTGCCCGAAGGTCATCAGCGAAATGAAAATCTGTAGAAAGGACAGTAAGAATGTCTTTTTGTTAATAAATTTCATATCCATTTTATTTATCTTTTTGTGATGTTCTTACTCAGTGTTCTTCCGTCTTTCAGTACAAATCTTACGACATAGACACCCCAATCATACCCCGTCATATTGATCTTGAGCTGCTTATTCAAACTCGGCAAATTCTGTTGCTGAAATTTCCAGTGCACAGTACTATGCTGGTAGAGTGAAACTGATTCAATCAGTCCATCAACCTTGTCCGTCCAGTCAATGGTCAAATAATCATTTACAGGAACCGGATACAAACGGATCTCTTTGAAGAACTCAGCTTCTGTCATAACCTGGGTCTGCCCCACGGAGGCTACCTTATTCTCCTTTTTGTCGGAGCTTTCAGCAGCCTGCTTTCCATTGATGTCCGGTCCCCTATACCGCTGGTTCCCGGCTTCATCATACTTAAAATAAACTTCGGATGTTTGAGAAAATCCGAATACCCCTATCGATAAGGATAATAGGGAGATAAATTTTCTTTTCATAAAATCATAATATTATTTTGTTAATAAATTAGGTTTCTATTGTAAGTGGGGAGTAACCCTATCATAGGGTCATATATTTACCATTCAAGCGCACAATTGATGCTTCGAAATTACCTGCAGCTTCCTTGCATTTTTTTTAAAACACCTTGATGGATTTTTTTAGCTGTATTAAAGCGAGCTTAGTTAGCTTTAAATTTTCCCGTAGGGGTAGCTAATCGAAATGTCTAAAAGTAGGAGGATTACAATTTAGGGGATAAATTGCATAATTAAAGTTTTGCATTTTGGTTAGGTTATTTTGTTTCAGGCAGTTAAGATAAAAAATATTGAAATTCAGTGATTAAGTGATTCCACTATTTATTTATCGGGTTTTTACGGATTGTACAGTATTAGAAAATTGCATATCAAACTGGTTATAATTCACTTCTAATATGTAAAAATTTCCAACTTTACTTAATATTTCCGTGCATAGGATAACACTATTCAACACTGTAATTACTTTTGAACTGCCTTGAGAAATTTAGTCAGATAACCTATAATGTGGGTGCCTTTTAAGAATTTGGTTCTAGGCTGAAACCCTACAAATATTTACAGCTTAAAGAAGCGCATAACCTTCTCTAACAGAGATGCCTTTTGTTTAATTAAAATTTGAACATGACTAGCCTGCTTATGGAGTTTTAAATAATTTTCAAAACTAAAACCGATATCCGCCTTATAAAATTCTTCAGTGCAATTCATATAAAAATCATTTTCCAACTCATCAATAGCTTTTTGTTCATTATCAATTATATCTGACCACTTATAAATTTTTTCCAGAAGGTTTCTCTTTAGTAAATTTTCCAGCGGATCACCCAGATCCTGGTCCTCCAAAACTGTCACGCAGGAATCAATGATTGCAGTGTTCAGCGTTAATTCAAACTCCTTGTTTTGTTCGAACTCATTAAAGTAAAATGCAAAATGCCCTTCACCTATATACAGTCTTTCTTTTGGATGCATTTTCAAATATTTATGTAATAATCCAGCTTCAACGTCGCTGATGCTTACATCAATACTGATACTATAAAATATTTCCATGATAAGTTTTTTAGCACAATTTACATCACTTTAAATAAAAATGATATCTCTTTATGAGCCGTATTTGCTTTCACTGTCGAGAACATTACAGAAAACAGTAAATCTTTCCTATTTTAAAATATAAAATTTATAACTGGACTGGCCACTCCTAGCCCCATTAATTGAACATATCAGTCCCCCTCACTGTTGCATTTCCCTTCTGTTGAGAAATCATCAATTTATAAAATTTATAAAAAAATATCCTAAGCCTGCATTACTAAAACTGAAAAAATATTGCTATATTAACAACTAAATTAAGCCAGTATTAACAAATGAAGATTTCGTACAAGGAGGTCGGTTCCGAATTTATTACCGCAAACGATGAATTATTTAATCTACTCATAGTTACTGCAACAGAAACTGAGAAAAAAGAACTTCATCAATATTTAAAGCCCTTACCAGAAGAGGATAAAATTATAAAAGTATCAAAAGATAAACAGACTTATTTTTTAGGGACCTTCGGAGCCTATCCTGCAGTTCATGTCGCATGCGATGACATGGGAGCCGTAAGCAGAAATGGATCTATTACAACAACAATGCACGCAATTTCTTTATGGAAACCCAAAGCTGTACTCATGGTAGGTATAGCATTTGGTATTGATAAAAAGAAGCAAAAAATAGGCGATGTTTTAGTAGCAGAAAGGATCGTTGCTTACGAATCTCAAAGGGTTGGCATAAAAGTGATACCCCGTGGAAAAGAAGGCCCTGCAAGTTCAGTACTCGTTAACAGGTTTAAGTCAGTGACCGATTGGGAGTATAAGATCGGCACACGTACACCGCAAATAATTTCCGGCTTGATATTATCCGGAGAAAAACTTATTGACGACCAGGAATTTAGGGATGAACTTTTAAAAGCTGAACCAACTGCAATCGGCGGGGAAATGGAAGGCGCCGGCATTTATGCAGCCTGCGACGGCCAGGTCCATCATTGGATTTTAGTAAAAGCAATCTGCGATTACGCTGACGGTAACAAAAGTAAAAAGAAGGCCCATAACCAAAAAGTAGCTATTTCTTCAGCAGTTAATCTCTGTGAACATGTTTTTAGCTCTCCATATGGTTTTGATGATATTTTGACCACAACGGCCCCTAAGAAAATAGTTGATAAATTATCAACCTCAAAAAAAAAAGTTCATGAAGCACTAAAAATTCAGACGAACCGTCAGATTAAAAAGCAGATAAATTCAGGTAAGTACATTCCCGACACCTTTATAGAGATGGGCCGGCAGAAGGATCTACTTCGAAATATGGCTCATCCTGTTTTATTTGCCGAGAAGTGTCTTAAAGAAGTAGAGGTTCTGGACTTTTCTGCTTTGGAGAAAAGACTGAAAAAACTGGCCCTTCCACCTTTTAGTTTTAATCCCTCGTTATTTAAATTCGAGCCTAAGCAAGTGAACATTACCAATATCAGTGAACAGGCGCAAAACTGGTTACAAAATCTCCGAGATACTGATAACAGAATCAAACAAATAAATCTTGGAAATGAATGTAGTTTGTTTTCTTACAAATTGAGAGATAATCTATCTGATCTGGAAAGTCTAAAATCCAAGGTTGCATTGATCAAAGAAATGCCAGGTCAGGGGAAAACAAATTTTGTATGTGACTTCTCACAAAATTTTCTGCTCAAATTAGATATCCCGTGCGTCTTTCTGCTGGGAACAGAAATTGATGCAAACGATATCAGAAGCTCAATTCTTAAAAGAGTATTTCCTGATGGTGAGGAAGTAACCTTTGTGGAGTTTATGGCTGAACTAAAAGATTACGCACTAAAAACCGGTAAATGTTTTGTAATTATTATTGACGGACTGAACGAAAACGGTAATCCAGCTGAACTGAGTAAGTCCCTTAATGAATTTATATCAGAAATTCTTGATTACGACTTTGTGCGTATGATCCTGACCTGTAGAACAGAATACTACAAAGCTAATTTTGCAAAACTTGAAAACTCGAGCTTCAAAGAGGAAATTTTACAAATTGATTCGCTTAACAATTATAGGTACCACCACGAAGACAAAGTAAACCGAAAGCTTTTTGACAGATATCTTGAGCACTTTAAAATCAAGTATAAGTCCTTTAGCCATAAAGCCTATGGCCAGCTGGTCGATAATTTTTTATTGTTGCGGATTTTTTGTGATGCCTACCAAGGTAAGGACGTTCATAAGGTTGAAAATATTTACAAAGAGGAACTGTTTACACAATACTTTGAGGTAAAAACCAAGGAAATAAATGATCGTCTTAAATCGAATGACGATTTTGGTATAAGTGGAGAAATCGATATCAAGAAGTTTATCTTGGCAATCGTTGAATACATGATAAAACATAACGAATACGCCAATATACCCCTTGATGATATTATTCACGGCAAAAACAAGGAACTGTACATTAGATTTCTTGATGAAAATATATTGGTTCGTCGTGACCTACAAAATAATGATGATATTTTTGACACATCGGAAACTGTCAACTTTACATTCGATGAATTTCGTGATTTTCTATTGTCTAAATATCTGATCTCCAAAACTTATAAAAATTCACCCGCAGAATTTGAAAATTTTCTAAATGACCAGTTTATTGAAGGATCTCCTATTCGCGAAGGCTGCGGAATATTTTTATTCCATGCATCCCGAAAATCGGGCGACGGTGATTTAATTAAACTAATCGAAAAACAGGACTGGTATGAATATATATTCGAGCGATCAATTTTTAATCTAAAAGACGAATATATAGAAGAAAAAGACAGGGAAAGATTGTTTAGTAATTTATTAATACATGCCTATAATTCCGCTCGGATCTTATACGCCCTATTGTCACGAACTGACTTACAGCGCCATAAAAACCTAAATATCCAACATTTATTTGAGCATTTAAGGTCATTAACCAGTACAAATTATGATAAAGCCTTTATCAGGGCTTTCTCATTAAGTGATTGGTCCGGCGGCTTAATAAGACAAAATGATATTTTAGATCGATTAAAGAAAAGGCTAGCATCAAAGAAGTTTGAGGATGTACACCACCATCCCTTTGAATTACTCATTTATATGTTTACAAATCCCAACAACTGGGAAATAAAATCAATTTATGAAAGATATAGATACAAATATCCCGACAAAGCAAAAGAGCAGCTTTCGAAAGCTCTGAAAGCGAAAAATGAAAATCTAGTTAAAGAAATTAAATCCTTTTGTAAGCAATATGGTATTATTTTATGAATCTTATAAGATCATGGTGCTGATGCATCCTGACTTAACCGAAAAGAATTTCCTAAAAAAAACAGGTGCAAAAGATGGGTATGCAAAAAAAATGTTCACGGAAATGTATCAGAGCATAATTTCTGAACGAATAGACGTGATTGCTGAATACAAAAAATTTTATTCCGTTGAATATGGGACCCTTGAGGAATATCTGTACAAAAAATACAATCTTGAAGTTGAATCGATTGAAGAATTAATGGAAGCCCTTGAGGAAAATAAAGAGTGTCGACTTTATCGAAAGGACCAAAATTCATATGGAAATTGGGAAATATCAACATTTATGAATTCTGAAACAATGTTCGACCGAATTACTGAAATACTTTTAACCAAATAATTATGAAAGTTAGATATGATTTTGTGACCAATAGTTCTTCTACCTCTTTTATTATAATCAGTGATGGAGAATTTAAGCTTAATACATTCATTAAGGCTGTCGGCATTGATACCAGCAGCCAGTTTATTGATATTTACAAACAGCTATTTGAATGTTTTAAAGACAGCATGACACCAGCCCGCGAGCTTCACCGAAGAGAGGGATTCAGTCTCAGTTTTGAAGATTTTATTAAAAATCGGCTATGGTACGGTGAGGAATTGCTCCCAAAAATATTGGAAAGCGAGAAAAAAGGTAAACTAATTTATATCGGCAAGCTCAGTAGCGATCATGACGATGTAGAGACATTTTTCTGCACAGACGAGTTTATAATAGAAAATCCTAAATTGTATATAGATGCTAGAGAAAATGGATGGTAATAACCGAAGTATTGTGCACAAACATTATCCAGAACAAAATTACCGGATAATGTTCAATAAAAAAACAGGCTACTTTATTCGCGCGGAAGAAAAAGGATATCCCGAACCGCTGTGGGCAATGCATGGTCCGGAGCTTTTGGATATCAGTATTACAAACTGGTGTGACAAGGGATGTAGCTTCTGCTACAGAAAATCTACGGTGAAGGGATCACACATGTCACTACATGACTATGAACATATTATGAAGGAAGCGCAAGCTGCTGATGTACTCCAAGTTGCCTTGGGTGGGGGGAATCCCAATCAACATCCTGATTTCATAAAAATACTTCAAAAGACTGTAGAATATGGTATTGTACCATGCTATACTACCAACGGTCGTGGACTGACGGATGAAATACTGCACGCAACCAAGGAGTATTGTGGCTCAGTCGCGATAAGTGCTTATGAACCATATACCGAATTCAGGACTCACCTTGAGCTTCTCTTTCAGTATGGAATTAAGGCAAATGTACATTTCGTTACTGACAGTCAAACTATAGATACAGCTATAGAATGGCTGGAAAATCCACCATACTTTTTGGATGGTATAAATTCAATTATATTCTTAAACTATAAACCGATCGGAAGAAATCCCAACCTCTCATTACTATTAAAAGATCCAGAAAAAATTAGCAGGTTCTATGCTTTGGTAAATGAAAAAAAGCAGGCATTTAAAATTGGATTTGACAGTTGCAGCATTTCTGGCGTTGTTAAGCATGTACATGTTAATACTAGCTTTTACGAAGGATGTGATGCCGGAAGGTTTTCAGCTTTCATCGATGAGAATTTACGTATGATGCCATGCTCATTTATGACTAATAATGATTGGTTTGGAGATTTAAAAACGCATTCTTTAGTGGATATCTGGCAAAATAATCAATTCTTCAAAAAATATAGAGGTAACATTCTTAATAACGGCTGTAACGGTTGCTCCCATCAAAGTACTTGCATGGGCGGCTGTCCTTTTATCGAAGAGCTTTCACAATGTGGCTGGAAAGATGAACGACTAAATTTAAAATATAACTTTTAAACCTTCAGCTAACGTCTAATGAAATTTCGAAGATCTGGAAGCAAATATGGTCCGCGAAATTTAAATGTAGGGGTACGATTGCAGATCTATAGCTTGTAAAATAAAATTTGGGTGTCCAACATAACTTGGTCACCCATTTTATTTTGACCACTATATCTTTTTATAACAAAAGTATTTCAGAAACCTTCTCATCAACTATTTTCCTACCAAGATTATATTTTCAACTAGTTTTTCTTACTGTCTCAAAATGGGTGTGCTTCTCCAAGTATGTGATATAATGGCGAGCAAATTTGAAAAAATCAAATAAAGGACGTCCAGATTTTTCACTATGCTTCAAAAAAATGCGTAGCATACTGAAATTATCAGCACATATTTAAAACAAACTGTAAATCGAAACAACTACAATTGGGCGTGCCCTTCACTCATTTTCATAAATGACCGGAGGACCGCGCTTTTCACTATATCTTTTGCCCAAGCAAAAGGATGCCATTTCAATCACTCACGCAAGATTATGTTTCTTTTATATCCCTATTTTTTTAACAGTTATATTTTTTCCCCTTCAAAAGCAAAGCACATTTACTCCATCGCTTCACCACTCCGTAAAAGAGCTTTCTGCTCCCCATACATAGCAAATCGCAAGCTGTCCACAGCATACCTCCACAATCATCTCGCAATTCCCTATGAAATAACAATGCCTTTAACCCCATAAATCTATTAAAGAGATAAGATTGGGGGAATCAGTTTTATCAAAAGAACAGTCGAAAAAGACATTCAAAAGTACATCGGGCAGCCAACCCTCAGCCCGCAAAAGACTACGGCATAAACACATGCCGTCGCACTCACCCATCCTTTATTCCGTTTCCTTTTGCCTTACCGCAATTCCCCTATGTACGGATTGACTTTCTTTTTTTTCCTGTTTTTTCTTTTGAAAAAATGATTTGGGGCCGAGCCTCAGCAGGACTGGAAAGGGAGCAAACGTAACAAGATTGTACAACAACTTAAAAACAAAAGTTATGAACATTTCAGGAAGGCTGACACAAGATGCAACCGTCAGCAAAACAACATCAGGTAAGGAAGTGGTAAACTTCAGGGTGGCGGTAAATGACGGCTACAAAAACAAACAGGGGGAATGGGTGGACAACACCGCATTTATTGAATGTGCCTACTGGCGAAGCGCAAAGCCAGTCTCATGGCTCAAACAGGGGCTATATGTAGAACTAACAGGACAAATCAGCGCAAGGGCGTGGAATGGAAAGGACGGCAACCCAAAAGCGGGGCTGAACTTCACAACCTCCAATATCAAACCCGCTTGGGGAACAGCATCGGAAAAAGATTCTCTGCAGGCTAGTAAAAAACAGGAACCTGCCAACACTGCAAAAGAGGACGAAAATGATGACCTACCATTTTAGGCAGGACATCACAAGATCCAAATCATTTAACCCTTTAATAATTAGAAATCATGGGACACAATTTAAATTTCAACAACAGAACAGGACGCTACTCATTTTTTAGTGTAAAAGAAAAGGCATGGCACGGACTAGGACAGATTGTTCAAGACTACCCCACCAGTGCCGAAGCAATCAGACACGCAGGTCTTGACTACGAAGTAGAAAAAAGCCCTTTGTTCACCAAAGGATCAGGAATTGTACAGATTTCGGACGGTATCGTTATTCAGGACACTGAAATCGAAGTACCTAACTATTTCGCCAATATCCGCACAGATAACAATACCGTTCTCGGCGTTGTGGGTAGAGATTACCACATTGTGCAAAATAAAGACGCCTTTAAGTTTTTTGATTCTATCGTAGGTGGTGGAAGTGGTATTCTGTACGAGACTGCAGGAGCACTCGGGCAGGGCGAACGCATATTCATTACCGCCAAACTTCCAAATTATATCCGTATAGGAGGTTCGGATGATGTGATTGAAAAATACATCTTCCTGACCACAAGCCATGACGGAAGCGGAAGCATTACAGCAGCCTTTACACCGATCAGAATCGTATGCCAAAACACCCTGAACGCATCACTGCGCAATATGAGCAACGTTGTAAGAATCAAACATACCGCAGGCGCAAAACAACGTCTGAGTGATGCCCACAAAGTAATGGGACTGGCAAACACCATGACCACGCAGATGGATGGAATTTTTAACCATTGGGCAACCATCAAAATCAAGGACAGCGAAGTTAAAAAGTTGATACAGCTTGCCTTATGCCCAAATACGGAAGCCTATAACCTGCTAAAAAAAGGGGCTGAGGACGAACTATCGACCATGTTCAAAAATACGGTTGACGATGCCTTCGCATACGCCATGATGAACGATACACAGCAACTGGAAACAACCAAAGGCACGCTGTTCGGGGCTTACAATGCCGTAACTGGCTACTTTCAAAATGTACGGAACTACAAGGACAATGAATCGAAGTTACAGAGCATCGTTCTCGGAGGTACTGCGCAACTGAAATCACAGAAAGCATTCGACCTATGCACATCTTTCGAGAAAATCGGAACAGACATTTTCCAACTGAATTAAGCACAGCCCAAAAGGTGGCAGGCTTGTATAGAACTGCCACCTTTTTAAAATGAAAATATCATGAAATCATTACAAGAAATGAACAATAACGAAAGGGCATTTGCCGTTGCAAGGCTCTTTCCGGATCAGCTCGGAACGTTGACCAACTTTATTAAAACCGAAATTGCGCATTTACGTGAGAAAGAGCAGGATATTAGAAAAGCATGGCCACCAAACTGCATTGTAACAGCCGATTATTGGTATAGCCTTGTGCAGAATGCTGAACAGACAATAGAAAAATTCGGTGTACTGCTATACCGCAATCCGAGGATTTTTGCCGACCATTTTTTCTATCAGGATAACAGCGTTTTCGGTATTCACTGTATGATAAGATTTGCAGGTTCCCAAGTGACACCCACCATGCTGAGACTGGCAATAGAACTCTATTTCGGTGACGATAAGGTAGTAACTATTGATTTTAGAAAGAACGAAACCTCAAATTAAAAAGATATGAAAACCTTACATCACATGAACAACCTTGACAGAGCCTATCTGCTCGCAAGACTGTTTCCCGAAGAACTCAAACCACTGACCGAATTTATCAAGAAGGAAGCGGAACTGTGGCACAACCATAGAACCGAGATTGAAGAAAATTGGACTGAAAAAGATATTGATGTCAGTATATGGTTTGACTACATAGCCAATTTTGAGCACAGATGCCTTAAAAACGGCACAAGGCTGTACAGAAATAAAAAGACGTTCAGAGATCAATTGTTTGACGGTTACGATGCGCTTTTCTCCATGCATGCTACCATACATTATACCGAGCAGAAGGAATGTAGCCGAGACTTTAAATACGCCATTTATATGCTGTTCGGTGATAGAAAAATTGTAGACATAAACTTAAATCCTTAGTCATGAAAAAATCAGATAAAATGACTGATGTCATGCTGATCAAGGCATTTAGCGAAGTAGGTCGAAACAACTATGAAGTAGCCATTATCCCCCTTTGGGGGGACTGGCTAAAAAAGTCTCTTGAAACAACAGATCTGCTCGAAATCCTAAATGTAGAATCCTATTCGGGATATATCGCACGGAAAGAACATGGTATTTCCTTTCTGCTGTGCAGGACAGCAAAAGTACCATTCTACGAGCAGTGGCTCGGTGAAAAAGAACTGGCTTTTTTAGATGCCAAAGCGGAGGAAATCGAGCAGTTATGCAGGCACTTTGACTGCATAAAAAGCGATTCGCTGATAGTTCATCCCTCTGGAATGGCAAATTACGAAGCTTTTGAAAATGTCAAATTCAGAACAGTCGATTTTGACATCACATTGATACAGGAAATTTTAACCGCTAAAAATTAAAAAAAATGACACGTTCAAACTTACATATCACATTATCAAACGGACAGCAGATTATCTGTGTTGCCGATACTACGAGCGCACCCGAACAGGGCTATATCGTGGAGGAAGTATTCACCCCTCTGTTAAACTTCAATAACCACATCAAAGAAATGGATTTTCTCAAAAAGCACTGTACAATGGATGAAAGAAGGGTAAACGCCATGTATAGATATTACATAAATCTTATAACAAAAGAGATCAGGATGTACGAGGAAAATTACAACTATCGTGCTGACCGATTTTATAAGGGTGCAGATCTAACCGAGCGTTATACAAGCTACGTAGAAACCCTAAATAACCAAGATAGTGAAGAACCAAATTGAAACAGAATTAAAATTAAGTAACAAACTCATAAATATTTAAAAAATGGAAATACTGGCAAAATATAAGTTCGCAGACTGGCTCTATAACAGGTTTGTAGAGAATTACAAAAATCAGAATGTAGTGGAAGCGTTCATTTTCTTGGATATTCTTTCACGATACCAAATGTTCGCAATGGAAGTCCGTAAACTTTCCGATCAGCGAAGACACATCAAGGAACTATACAGGGACATTAACAAGGCTCTGAAAAATGGAACCGCACATAAACTTTTTCTCACAGGGGAGGAAGGTACAGCGGAATTTAAAAGGGAAATGAAAGCCTACGAAGACTACCTACGGGAACAGGGCTTTTCAGAATCATATATCACTGAGTGCGTAAGCGACAAAGCAATGAACTACTATGGAAACAGCTAATTTTTTCAGACAGATTGCACAGATGGACATCAACAGCAAATTGACGCTATCTATTACAAAAGCAACAGAAAACAGGATACTCGTATCTATTTTGATCGAGAATGATGGTTGCGCAGATAAGGCAAAAAATGTCATTCCTCCTTTTAATCTAAAAGGAAGTCCCGAAGAACTGGATTTTGGATTCTTTGAACATATCAAAAAACCCGTTCAGATGGCAGACGGACTGATTTCTAATATGCAAAATTTTCTAAAGGGACTGGAAACCGCTCAGGCTAACTCTGCGATGGAAAAACAGAAATCAGATAAGGAAAAAGCTAAGGGCAGAAAGTATAGCGAAGCACTACTGAAAGCTGATGCCCTTGCCAAAGTAGGAAAGTACAAGGATGCATGGACGGCACTGCCGAAAGTCGGTGATTATCCCGAGCATAAGGAAGACATCAGAAAGAAACAGGATGAGTACGAAAAGCAATTTGTTCCCGATCTCTGGTCAGCTTCCGAGCAGAAAGCAGAGCAGGAACAAGAGCAGGAAAAGGTCGATCAAGAAGAATATAACCCTTAAAATGCAATATTATGTTAGTAGCAACAACACTTCAGCGAGTTTTTATCCTCAAAGAAAAAGAACATGAAATCAGGCTCGATGATCCCGAGCCAAAGTGGAATCTTCAGGCGGTACTGAATTTTTATTCAAATAACTACCCTGCCCTGACAACGGCAAAAATTTCACGTCCTACAATTGTGGACGACATTGTGGAATACCGCTTTGAGACAGTTATCGGAACTAAAGGTTAATTAAAATTCAAAACCCATGAACCATGCAAAAGAAATATCCACAAACGGTAAAACTGCCAACAGCAGTAAGCCAGTCACAACTTCACCGCCAGTTGTGCGGGTTCGGGAACTGGATGAAACGCCCGAAGGATGCAGGAGAAATTCGCAAGGACAAACGGCAGTCCGCTCCGCACACGATGTTACCAATGCCTTTTTAGGAATGCAGTTCCATGCAAGATTGCAGGAACCTGAAATTGGCGAAAATTACGACAGTTCTAAATTGGAGAGGGAGTTTTTTAAATCCCTCTCCAATATCTCAAAAAAACTGAATGTAACTAAACTGGAATGTGCAGGTCTGCCCTATCCGTACAACATTTCGGAATCACTGGAACACCTGAAAACACAGCTTAAACTTAGCACCGAGGACTGGCGGGAAATTAGATTGGTCAATGATGGAAAGTGTACATTTTTTGCCAAAGAGGACAGATACAACACAGGATGTACACTATATTATATCCCTGTAATTCCACTTTACACAATCCTGCACAATAGAAAAACCGTAAAAGCAAGTAAACTTTTGGTCTGTGTTTACGCATATATCTATCAGGTACTCGCTGTTCCCTATTACAGAAATGACGATTGCTACCTGAACTCCATGTACGATATGCTCGAAAACTCTTATTTGGACGATGAGGAGGAAGATTCAAATTCAGATGAATATTTAACTGAGTTCAAGGATGCAGAATTGATAGGAAATCATATAAAAGAACTAATCACAGAACCTACGAATCTACAGTCTTTTAAAAAGCTCTTACACAGATTTAAACCAAAAAATGAATTTGAAAGAGATGTTCATTCAATAGCCAGTTCATTTTATGAACTCTTTACCACCTATCCAAATGTCCGCATTGATCGGAAATATTTTCCATTACGGTACAGGGAAATGACCGAAGAATCCGAACGCCCTGTCACCCTTGACAACTACGTTTCATTCTGCGCTTCCATCGAAGGAAGCCTTTTTCACACGCTTTGCGATTTTGTAAATGGCGACCTGCAGGAATTTTCGGAGATAGACGAACCGACAAGGTTTATTCCCTTTGATAACAGAAAAATAGAAAATAATGATTTCGATTTTGAAACAAAGGTATTTGACAATATTGACAGGCTCATTCAGCTATGGCAGGAACATAACTTTTAAAAAATAGAACTCATGGAAGATATAACCAACAGCTTCGCAAATTATTTTGACCCTACCTGCGCATTGGTGTTTTATCAGTGTAAGACAGGCTTTAATGAAACGTATGTCGAATATTTTGACATGGAAAATGGTATACCCATCAATCCACATCCCCTATCTGTGAACGAGGGCAAAAGACTTGCGACAGCTTTACAGGTGGATGAAGAAAATCTTAACCTTTTAAAATCGAGTGGCATCCTTAACAACAACCTGCTATCATTCGATGCTAAATCCGCTACTATTGTCTGGTACACAAAAGCACAGTTTCGGGATCTGCACTTTAGTAGCCATCTTGGGATAAAGTCGGGAAAAGCACATACCCCTCCAATGGTATGGGTTGCAGACAGGGAAACGCTGAAAGTTTTTGCACTTTCAACATCGAGAAAGCCCACAATCAATACACCGCTTTACAACGCACCATATTTTAACGTCTATGCGGATGGCTCCGTATGTATGGGGACTGTGGATATTTCAACTGCTGAAACTGGTTCCATTGACCAGCTGATGAAATTATGGGAAAACTACTTTTTCAATAGCTACTTTTCACACCTTATGTCTGACCATAATCCTGTTAAGGGAAACTGTGTGATGCTGTGGGAAAACCTTATCGATAACGGTAAACTATTCCCTACTGAAATGCTTGTAAAAACATCACAAAAACTTAAAGACATTTTATTATGAGAACGCCAAAGAAAAATATCCATTTCTTGGACAATTATCTGTTAAGTCCAACAAATCCCATTCGTGTAAATGTAATTGGTGCGGGCGGAACGGGCTCTAAATTTATGACCGCACTTATGGAAATCAATCATAGTTTAATGGAACTTGACCACCCAGGATTGGACGTACACCTGTGGGACGATGATATTATTACAGCTTCCAATATCGGACGGCAACGGTTTGCTGAATCGGAACGGAATCTTTATAAATCGCAAGCCATCATCAATAGGCTTAACAGGTGGGCTGGTACAAACTGGAAAGCGGAAACAAGAAAATTCGAGCGTAATGCCGATGGACAAATACCCGACTACGCAAGCGCATCAATTTACGTAACCTGTACAGATACGGTTGCATCAAGAATTGAAATAAACAAGATATTGCAGAAGTTAACCAAAGATTATAGTTACCACAGGGACAAAGCAAAGTATTGGCTAGACCTCGGCAATACCAAATTTTCAGGACAGGGCATACTTTCAACTATCGGAAACATAGATCAGCCGACCTCAAAAAAGTTCAAAACATTTGAAAACCTACCATCTATTATTGAGGAATATGGTACAGCTATGCAAATCTCGGAACAGCAAGATGATACCCCGAGCTGTTCACTGGCGGAATCACTTGAAAAACAGGATCTTTTCATCAATAGTACCATTGCGCACTTGGGGGCATCGCTTTTATGGAACCTGCTAAAGGACGGTATGACAGAAAACCGTGGTTTTTTCCTCAATCTGAAAAATTTTAAATCACAACCCATTACCGTCGGCAGTTGAAAAAACTGCCGGCGGCCAAAAGCCTTCGGCTTTTGGCGCGAAAATCGGCTGCAACGGCTGTAACCTTCTACGCTATCCCCGCTTCGACAGCCGTTGCGGGTTATTTGTGGGATACATAGTATCCCAGTTAGCTTCGCAGATATGTTTTTTATCGTTTTATATTCTTTATAAGATAAATAATTCAGACATCGAATTTTATAATAAAATAGAGAAATTATGTCATATCATTTTTCGTGAAATCAATCCCCGTCTAATAAAGAAAAGTTCCTTCCTGGTCTTTTCCGGTCACGCTCAAATTCCTCCCACTCTTCAAGTGTATATTTTTTCCCTTCGAAGATCTTGTGTACATTTCCTTCATAGCTATCAAAATCTGTATGTACCTCATAAGTAATTTCCTCCAAAAGATCCTGTTCGCCTTTAACAGTTAAACTGAAAGTTATCTGTTTCACTACGTCAGCAACAGTATCTTTAATAACAATTATTTTGGAATCAATGGAAAAGTCTCTGGATACATGGTAATCCTTTACTTTACTCCTAAACCCCTGATCAAGAAGTAGGTTATCAAGAAACTGTTCGTTTAACGTTACCCAGCCTTCGAGCAATATTTCCCTTTCATGTGCTTTTTTGCAGACAAATACAGTATCCAAGGGTATATCCAGTGGCATTGACAAATATTGCAGTCCCCTGTAATTTTCGCCCTCAGTATAAGTGCCATTGGAATCTATAAAGAAAGGTAAATAGACACCATTTGAAAAGGTATCATGTTCCATCCCTAATGGTGAATTGAAATATAATTTTTCAATGACCATCAATAGAACTCTGTTTGATGGATTACGATGTTTATCCCTAAAACGGTTCCACTTGGGTTTAAAATTCTTTTTATTGATAATTGCAGCAATCCCTAAATCGCGGGAATACTTCCATTCGACAGGACTGAACAATAAAGGATCGTTCGTGTTGCTGCTTTTATAGCTAAGATTGGTAAAGGTAAAATTCGATTCTGCTTTATCACCATCCACTTTTTCTAATGTGAATGTACCAGAGGATTCTATATTGAATAACGATTTACCTTTATAAGAACTTTTTTTGTGAAATGAAAATCTATATTCCACTGCGTTCAATAGATCGGACATGATTTAACGGCGGATGATGGCCATCCTATAATTTACTGTTTATACGGCATAATTTTCGGGGTTTGCACTTTCCAAATACCCCTGCTGTGCATCTTTCTTCATCGAATCAATCATACTTTCAGGAAGCATATAGTGGTTTAGCATCTTTTCTTCCATCTCCTTCATCTTTTCTTCATCGTTTAAGGCATTGTACAGTTTAAACAGGATCTCATCTTCGGTAAGGAACTGATAAGGATCATTTACATAGTTAGCTCTGAAAGCAACAAATTCTTTGATTTTATTAGCTGCCTTTTCATATTGACCAATTCGTATAAGGGACGAATAGAGCCTATTATACGCAAACGATAGCCATTGGGCAAAAATTTGACGTTGCTCATCGGCTGAATACTCATTCCTACCTATATCAAAATTGGCAAGCAGATATTCAGCTTCCTTAATTGCATCTTCATATTTTTCCAGGTTGTAATATAATAATACAAGCCTAAGATGCCCCATTTTAAAGGGAATGCCCGTTGAAATAGATTCCTTATAGTATTTTTCGGCCAGTTCATCATCACCCTTCTTCTCTGCAATAAGACCTTTGAGCTCAAATATCTCCGGATAACTAGGATCTATTTCCAGTGCTTTTGCGCAATATTCCTCCGCCACTTCCACGGAATCGGCATCAAGATAAGAACTTGCTAAAAGTGCTAAGTACTTCTTTTCTTTCGGGAACTCATTATTTAAAATATGTAAGTTGGCGATTGCTTTTTCTGTTTCACCAAACATTTTTTGATTGCTAATTTTCTGCAATAACTTCTCTATTTCTTGCTCATTCATTATTCAAATTTTATAATTGTGTGAAAAACTAACCCCTAAAAGTGTTACCAGGAGGTAGCTTACCATGCGTCGCCGTATATGCATCGATCAAAGAAACTTCCTCAGCGTTGGCTGTAGCATAGTTCACATTCTGTAAATACCACTCATAAGGTAATAATTTTCCTGAAGATAGATTATTTAAAATATATTCATCTTTATCACCATGATATAATTGGAAAATTACTAAATATCTTGCATAAACCGACTTAAAAGAAGTTAATCCATATTTCCAGATTGCTCCACTCATCATAAATTGATTTACGAACCCAGCTCCAAACGTGTAATTACGCATTAGTCCGGGTGTTCCCACATGAAGGTCATAAACATTATAAATATCTTTCTCACGCCTTCTTGTTCGAGGCTTTACCTGTGGAACTGTAATCGGCGGTGCTATCGGAACTGTAACGGGTTTATCCAGGGGTATGTCTATTGGAGGAGGTACTGGTTTTGGCAGATCCTCATCTATTGCTGGAGGCGGAGCAGGTATAGCTGGACTGGAAACAAATTCCCAGATCACCTTTGCTGTTTCCGCTACTGCATTGCCTACAGCAGAGAAAAAATCACATATATCGTCCCAGAAATACCAGATTGCAGCAATCGCAACAACTGCTAGAATTATCCATCCGATAGGATTCCACGACATCGAAGTCCCTGCGGTGGTTGCGCTTGCAAAAAAACCACTTGCTCCACCTGCTATTGCTAACTCCATAATTTAATTTTTTTTATAGTTGTCCTGAGTTCTTACAGCTTATAATACCACCATAGGGACATATACATTTTGATACGTCTGATAATGGTTTTTTATCCAATATTTTGATCTTTGGTACAGCCTTGATCCAAGTCAATGGAACACCTGAAAGTTCAAGATTTAAACGGCAGATTCCTTTCAGTGCGCACAATCCAAAATGAGAGATATTCAATCCTGCAACATTGTCTTTATCAGTTGCAAACTTTCCCTCCCGGAGCTTGATCTTCGGATTGGAAGTAACAATCAACGTTGATGTCAGTAAGCCCTTGTCACAATCCAGAATCGCCTGGTCTTTTAGATATTCCATTTTAGGTCAATTTAACTTCAATTCCACCTTTCACATTTATATTCTTGTCATTACTGATCGTAATATCACCTCCTTTGGCCGTGATGTCGATCGTACCTGAACCACCTCCCTTTTCAGAGGGCGTAGCATTTATCGCCAGATTGTTGCTTCCTGTAACAGTGATGTCCTTTCCGGTCAAGCTGATTGTACCGTCTTCTTTCATTTTCAGAGAACTGTTTCCGATAGTAATTGTTAGGCTCTTTTTTCCCTTAAAATTGATATTACCCTCATCATCCATTTCAAAAATCGAAGTCGCAGGACTGTTTTCTTTTGCACCTACATTGATGGAACTTGTACTGCCAGCATTGACAACATGATTTAAATTAGCATCAGTAGTGGCATTGCCCGTTCCGTCAAAATACATATTTGCGCCACCTTTGTCTTTAAGATTTATTGAACCTGCACCATTATCATATTTTAGTTCTGTTCCACTCCTTCCACTAAAAGACATAATATTGTTTCCTGTTCCTCCACCAGCTCCAATGCCACCGTGGAAAAGACCACCCATAACAAAAGGTCGGTCAGGATGCTGGTAGACGAAATTTACCATCACCTGATCTCCTACCTCTGGAACTGACATAAAGCCCCTATTCGTTTTCACATCATCACTGCTTCCTGCATCAGGTGACATGACCCGGATAAACTCGGAGCAATCCGTCCCCTGTTGCCAGTCGAATTGAACCTGAACTCTTCCCTGGTTTAATGGATCTGTATTGGATACCACCTTTCCAAATTGCGGTTCAGCTTTTGGGGCAATAAATTCTGGTCGGGGGATATAACCCGAATCAGCGGCTATAGCCTCAAAACGCCCGCTATAGTATCCCCTTGCATCAACTTCATGTAAGACTTCCGTTAATAACAATCGGGTAAAATATGACGTCTCGCTGGTTTCTGCTTTTCGCATTTCCATGTCCGCTATACAACCCGGATAGAGGAACGGTACAGTGGATATTCCGGTAGTAACAAATACCTCCGCAGCCTTGCTGCCAGCAGTACCCTTCTGTGAAGCTTCAACATCCAAAAATGAATTTGCCTTTATCGGTGCTATACGCAATGAAGGAGTTTTAAAAGTGTTAGCAGAGATTTCATAGGCTCGCTGAGCGATATCTGAAGTATGTTTAATAGCTGGATCTCCTCCGGTCAATTTCTCATTCTTACGGCTATTGTAACCGTAGAAAGAAGGCTTGACATGCTGGGCTTTCATGCTTATTTTCACATCACTGAGATTCCTGCCGTATACTAGCTTTACAGGGTTTTCAGCTGGCGGAAGCTTTCCAAAATGCAATACCTCTCCATCATAGAAGAACTGTTCTCCATAAGCCTCCGCCATCCGCCCCAAATAGTTATAATGCGTTTCTTCATATTGAGAACTGTAACTTATGTTCCCGTAGTTCGCATCAATCCTGAAATCAAACTTATTGGGATCAAGTCCCTCGTTTATAACTTGTTGGGCAATACTATTGAGACTAATTTCCTGACTTCCCCCAAAACTTTGCGTATGGGGTGCAGCGTCCAACAAAATTGTCGGGCTTTCACCAATAAGGACTATATTACCCAAACTTCCCTGATCCTGACTGAAACCGACCTCAGTCACAACCCCTACAAAATTTCTTTCAGGGCTTTCTTCTACATCTTTATATCTGAAAACAACGGTAATCCGTTTTCCAAGGAAATTTTGAGCCTCTTCTAAATTGTGGTTTTCAGCATCGCCCAATGTGTCGTGCGCTAAGGTCAACTCAAAGGTATGGTGCTTTACGGCACTCTGTGTAAGCTTGAAATGCTTGAAGAATCGAATGGTGGTGCCTTCAACCACGATTTCAAGCTTCACCAGCCTGTTCAGCCCATTTACTTCATTTTCCGAAATCGCTCCAGCATTATAAATTTTTGAAGTAGGCTGGTTCTTCCATAGCTTCCCTTTAGTAAGCGACCTTTCGTTATTCTGCATTGGCTTATCAAAAAAAGTCTTTGCCCCTGCATTCTCAGGCTGTGAAGAAAAAACAGTAGTTGAACTGCTACTTTCTCCTCCTCCTGTTGACGAATCTATATGATCCATGTCTTTCTGAAACATACATATCTATTTTTTCATTTATATAATTACGGTGATATTCTCCCTGAGCGCGGTGAGACTTTTTGTTCAGCTACGTCGTCCGATCTATTTTTTTCCTTATTTGGGATAAAGGAATTAAGTGACTGTACTGAGATGAATTCGTACAAATTTCAATAGGATTGAAACTCCATTCTATGTGCAGGGTTGCACGTCTATACTAAATAAATATATATTCTTTTTCATAAATTAATGTGATTTTGGTTTTGCAATATAGTATATTGAAAAATCACGGCAAAATGATTTACCCACTTTTTTGAAAAGTGTCGTAATTTTACTATCCCCTATCTATCAATGATTTAAATCCAAAATATTGGAGTTAATTGACAGCAATAGGCTATTTATATAGGTGTATTTTGAAGCTGCTCCTTATCCTTTTCAATTTTTTCAACCCTATATACGTAAACTTTGATCGGCTGTCCTAATTCGTCCGTTCCTACATATTCAAAAAGTTCAAAATGACGGGGTATTGGTTCCTTCACAACACGACCAGTCCATGTGATAGTGCATTGATCTTTCATAAGAGGCTAAATATATTATATATAATATAAGGATAATTACGGAAATCCGTAAGGTAAATTGCGAATTTTATTCATTTACGGATATAGGAGCGCTACCCAGTTCAGATTTGACTTTGTGTAGATATTGTGTAAAACTCATACCATTTATCTGCTGGAATACTTTTGAAAAATTAGTCCTGGATGAAATTCCACACATTTTTGAGAGTGTGTCACTGGTATACTTATGGTATTCTTTATCGGTGTCAAGTTTCTTAGTAATGTAGGAAATCCGCAACTCGCAGAGATATAGATGAAAATTTGCGCCCCTATGTGCCTGAATAATTTCGGATAGATAATTGTGGTTTACACCAAAACTTTTGGCCATTGATTTGAGCTTGATATGCTCATTAAGATATTCGTGATTTGCTTCAAATTCACTCAGCTTCCGAAGAACATCCTCAACAATACCATTACCTATATCGGTTTTCCTGTAAGTTCGCATCCTGAATGCTCCTTCCTCTTCCATATTTAAGGTACCACCTGCGAGGTTAATCCCTAAAATGCTATTCCGACCAATAACCGTCTTTCTGGACCTCAGCCTTAAAAGCAGATAGAACGCTCCAAAGGAAAAAATAAATAATAGGATCACATATACAGTTCCTCTAATCCAGGATATCCGCTGTAATTTGTCCTTCTCCTGTAAAAGTTTATCAGCATCATACTCATGATGGATTTTTGAAGACAGATAAACGAAATCCTCTTCAAGAATTTTATCGACTTTAAGAAGCTGTCTGGTATAGTATAATGATTTTGCACTGTCTTTATTATCTGCATAATAATTTATCAGATCGACATATATATGTCTTACTTCCGGCAGAACAAAATTATGCTTTACGAAAATTGAATCTATCTTTTCAAAATCCCTGATCGCTTCTCTGGTATTTCCCTGCTCCCACTTCGCTCTGCCGAGGTACGAGTATGATACGGTCAACCAGGCGAAGTCATTGACCTGGATAAGCTCTGCTAAAGAATTGTTCAACATTTTGACCGCATTGCCATAATGCTTGTTTCGGAATTCACGAATGCCCTCTTCTTTGAGGAAATAACTGTATTCCTGCTTGTAATCCGCATTTTTCGATGATCCTGCAAGCCCTACCGCTATCAGCGAATCAGCCTTTTTATTATCATCCAGTTTGCGGTAACATACGATCATTTGATGGATCGTATTCAAATACCCTCTTTGATTCCCATACATCAAATTTGGGTGCTGATACTTCTTGATCTCACCCTCAAAAAAAGCTCTGCCCTCCTCAAAATTATTAAGAGCCTCCTTATAATAACCTATATAGCTTTTAACAACTCCTATGTGGTAATTAAGTTTGTTTCTGTAATATGGATCTTTATTGCTTTTATTCTTCTCAAAAGCTTTCAAATATTCATTTAGGGCGAGCTTATATTTTTTGAGATAAAAGTAATAAACCACTCCTTTACTCATGTACGCACTGCTCAATAAACTATCGTTCCTAATTGCCTTTGCAACATAAATTGCACTGTCTGCATATTTCAGTTTGATCTGCGGATCAGCCGAGTAATAGCGGGCGTCCTTGTAACCAAGAAACAGCTGGGTATGATTATTCTCCGATTTTGCCTTTTGGATAAGCTTTCCTACCAGCGGAAGTGCTGCTGCATCATTTTCCGGTAGGTTCTCGTATTGACGTTGGATGAGATAAAAATCGCTCAGCTTTTCTTGCTGGGCAAACAGCAATTCGCACAGAAAAAGTAATATGATTGATAAAAAATGAATTTGTGGGCGGTTCATGGCTAAGTATTACTATAAAATTAAGAAAATTTCTCATATACCACACAACCCAAATTCATCGCTACGTGAAAAAGCATTTTACAAATTAGCGAACTATATATCAGCGCATTATGAAATTAAACATCAAAATTGCAAGTGTGAATTTGCGTTCTAATACATGTGAATGGTTTCTAATACACTTCAAAAATGCCCCCAATACCACATTTTTTTTCAAAAATATTAGGTGACTTTTTCTCAATTATTTACATCTGCTGCAGTGGGTAATTCATTGATGTGCATTTGATAACTGAGACCACAAGTTGTTTTAACCTATCACAAAGACTGATAATTTGGACCACAGAATTCAACCACGTCTCGGCCGAGATAATCTAAAAAATTTTACAATGAAAAAAACAACGGTTATCTCAATATCGATAATCCTTTTCATCCTTTGCACATTACAATCTTGCAGACAGGATGAAATGGAAATAGTGCCAGAAGAAAACAGTCTGGCAGAAAAAGAAAATCAGCAAAAGCTCTATTTAAAAACAGAGAATGACACTTTGCAAACGACGTCAAACTTAAGTTTTGACGCCGACGGAAATGAGATCAAAGATCCACCACCAAAAGATAAAGATCAATGGAAACATTAAGTGTGAATTTTTTCTAATACAGTGTGCATTTGCATTTTGAGACAACAAGTTCTTGCATTTCAGCCAAAAGGCATTCTAAATTTGATGAAATAGAAATTTTGAAAATAGATTTTTAAATCCTCGAAAATGCATGCGACCAGTTAAGGCATTTATGACAACCACTAAATAACCACATCATGAGAATTAAGAACATCATTTCAGAACTGATCATATTTATCCTCATTCTTGTATGGGCGTACACTTTCGCCAGTAAAATCTTTGATTTTGACACATTCAATAGACAGATAAAAGGGGCTTACCTGCTATCTGCAGGAGGGGCTGTCCTACCTTACATTTTACAGGCTGTACACCTCGGGATTGTCATACTACTATTAAACAAGAACTGGAGAAGGTTGGGATTATTAACTTCCCTTTCTATCATGATCCTTTATACTGCTTACCTAATTTACATTTTAAAATTTGCATCGAGCATCCCATGCTCATGTATTGCAGTTTTCAAAGGAATGAATTGGAACGACCAGCTGTATTTTAATTTCATTGCCTTTGCAATTAACATTATTGGTCTGATCACTTTTTTTTCGCTAAGGCGAGCCCCACACAATAGTGTTCAGACCACTTATAACTAAACTAATAACCAAACAGGAGACGCCGAAAACCTGAACAAAGAGTAGGCAAAAAACTAACCAAAGTTTAGCTTTTTGATTTATAAAAGCACCAAACATCATGAAATCACTAAGAATTACATTAGGAGTTGCAGCAATTGCAATCGGAAGTTTCGCAGCTTTCTCTTTTGCTCCGGCAAACACAGTGAATGAAGATGAGACAGGAATTTTTTACGCGAATCCGGATGGATCAATGGGAGATCCAGTCGGGGCGACAAACGAATGTAAATTGTCTGGTCCAATATGTTCTCAGGAGTACGATTTGCAGACTGAAGAACCGACCGGAAATAATATTGTTCATGGGGTTAGACAACCTTAGAATTGACTTAAACAAAATTAACAAGAAAAGGGCTTGCATTTTGCAACCCTTTTCTTTTACTCAAAAAGAAAGTATACTAAATACAGGTTTATTTTATGTAAATCCCGATGGGACCATTGATGACAGTTACTGTTTGAAATATCTTCTCTGAATTTAATTATAATAGCTTTTTAATATATGATTTGAATTCCTCAAAATGATTTAACGGATTTGGCGGAACACCGACTAAGTTTCCATTTTTGTCTAAGACTATTAACGAAGGATAGGATGGTATCTTTGCAAATTCAATAATAGGATGATTAAATCGTTGATCTTGAGTATAAAGTTGTAATGAACTTTTACTTGAATATTCTCCAATTCCAATTTTCCAAATTTCCGCTTTATCGACGTTTATTGAAATAAATTGAATTCCATCATTTTTAATTTCCTCCTCAACTTTTTCCAAAACAGGACTTATAAGTTTACAACCGGGACATCCAGTGAACCAAAAATCTAGTACAATGATCTTACCGTTGAAATCTTCGAGCTTATGTAACTTTCCAGTGGTATCTGGTAAGGCAAATTTATAAAATGGTTTACCTGGTTGAAGGTACTGTTCTACCTGTTTATATTCCTGCACTATCCTTTTGTAAAAGTTATTTTTTTTGTTAGCATGGGATATATAAAAGTCATACATATTTTTTGATATTTGATTATCCCAATGCTCTTTAAAGATATCTATAGCTAAATCGGAAAGTAAATAATCGCGAATTTCAGGTTTATTAACGAATTGTTTAACAATTAAGCGATTATACTGCAGGGGTTCAGCGAAACGATCAATGTTATCCCCGCCTGCGTTTCTATTTAAAAGGCTTATATAATTAGGGATCAGACGAAAACCGCCAAAATACTCAATCGTGGTGCTGTTAAATAGCGGCAACATTCTTTTCTTGTTTAGAATATATTTTTTAAATAAAATTAATGTAGAATCACTCTTATTTTGTAAGGAGTGGATCATAATCATATCCAATGCTTGATCCACAAGTTGTGCGTGTAATAGTTGATTATCACGAGAAGAAGGCTTTTTAATTTTCTGAAATTCAGAGTCAATTACATCCAATGACCGATCCACCTCTAAGAATTTTTCCGTTACAGTTTGTTTATTATAAGTTTTTCTGAATAACCGATTTGCATATACTTTTCTTATTATATCTCTAAATAATATAATTCTCTCAGCACCTACGCCATCAACCTCCATATTTACTAATCCTAATTTCTTAAGATTTGGGACTGTGAAATTCAAACTGTCACCCGGATTTATGATAATACTGAATGTACCGGGTGAAAAGGCAATGCGATTATTAAAATATATTGTTGCTAGCGATGTTCTATTTAAAGTGAAACTGAATTTAAAATTGCCATCCTTGGTAGGCATCGAAAATTCTTTTGAAGTTCTTATTGCTGACATCCCATCAATTATTAATAAATCAATATTAAGCACAGAATCCTGCCAATTTTTAATAGTGCCCGCTATCACAGTTTGTTTCTGGCAATAAGAGAAATGTACTTTTAATAAAAACAATGCAACAAAAAATAGTATTTTTTTCATGATGACTTTTAAATTTTTGGAAACAAACTAATTTTGTTCTATACCGCTATAATTAATAATATATTGTGGTATGGGTAAAATATATCGTTTATCATTTGGTGGCAATGTATAAACGTTTTCGCCAACAATCCTTGTTAGAGTTTTGGCATATCTTGGCTCCTTATTAAGTCTCTTTAAATCTTGAAAACGCAAACCTCTTTTCAATAGCTCTTTTCTTCTTTCTATTAAAATGATATCAAGTGCTTGAATATCTGATTCGGCAGTTAACGGAACAAATTTTCCATTTTTAAATCTTGTCTTCAACAAAGTGTTAAGCAATTGCATAGCTCTATCCTTATTCTTAAGTCTAGCAGCACATTCTGCGGCTATTAAAAAGACTTCATCAATTGCTGTGCATGACATTTCGTTGGACAGCAAAGAACCTCGCCATACCATTTTTCCATTTTGAAATTTGAAGAAAAGTGTTTTTCTTAAATCGTTCTCACCGTAAAGATTATACAATTCGTCAGGTATAATTGAAGAAGCTCCTGTCGTTTCAGCATTTCGTGTCATTTGAATCTGAATGTGCATTTCTTTACTTTTTGCCAAAAGTGGATATGAATCTGTAGCATTAAATGAGTTATAATCATCTAGCTTTGAATTAAGTTCAAGTGATTTATCCGCTACTTCATATGCCATATGATAATCATTCATATATAGATATGTCCTTGCCAACAATGCATATGCACCAGCATTCGTGATATGAGTTGGAGAAATTGCATTGTTTGGCAATAGAATCGCTGACTCATTAAGATCTTGTATAATACGTAGATAGGTTTCAGCCAATGTGTTCCTAAAAATAGGCTCATTAATATCTTCATCTAATTTTAGTGGAATTCCTAGATCTATATCAGCAGTGGATGAATCGTAATATTTACAAAAAGTCATGGCCAAATTTAAAAAAGCACGCGAACGATGATATAATGCGGTGCCCTTTATACGGTCATATAGTCCGGCATTGACATCAGTCCTTTTAATATTTGAAAGTGCTTTTAGCGTGACATTGCAGGTTTGTACCTGTGCATAAGCATAATCCCATTCCTCCTCATAGAGTACTGATCCTAATTTGGGGAACTCATCCACAGTCCATGTTAATAACTTACGGCTAAAATCATAATACAATGAATTGTATTGTTCCACAGTAACTTCAAAATCGTCACAAGAACCTTCCATAGAACCTCGACCGTCACGGGCGAACAAGGTTGTATTCATTAATAAGTCCAAATCGGTCAATGTTGTAGGTACAATCAACTTAATATCCTGCTTCTCTTCTAGCCATTCTTTCGAACATGCAGATAATAATATTACCGTTAATATTATTAGTGATTTTATTATATTCTTCATAGGATTAATTCTTACAGGTTACAATTTAGTCCCAGCGCAATTGTGCGTGGAGGTTTTGTCGTTGGAAAATCGGGATCGAGATTAACCTTGTTTGCCTTCCAAATCATGCAGACGTTATTTACATAAGCAAAGAAACGTACATTCTTAAGATGAAGACTTCTTAGAATATTTGGCGATAATGCATAGGAAAGATTTATATCTTGAAGCCGTATGTGATCACCTTTACTGACCAATACTTCTGAATTTCGGTAAAACTGATCCGCAACGTTTACGGCAGGATACGTCAGTGCGGGAACATTGGTCTTTAGCTCATCGCCAGGATTCTGCCATCTATCATTATAATCGCCATTAATCCCATAGCTATTATAGAGAGCTGAATACATAATTGAATTCCTTCTAAAATAATACCCAAAACGATATGTTATATTAAAGGAAAAATCAAAACCTTTGTAGCTAAATGTATTACGCAAAGCACCAAAATAAGGTGCTAAAGCATTCCCATTATAAATCAAATTATTTTCTGGATCATCTGATAACTGCTGCGTTATCTTAGCATATTGTGTCGAAGGTTCTCCATCCAAAAATCCCCGTGCCTGACCAGTTTGCGGATCAAGGCCCGCCCAAGGGTAACTATAGATTCCAAAAAGAGATCTTCCCTCAACAGGATTATATAGATTAGTTACTCGACCTAGGCTATTATCAGAAAGAAAGTTTGTGATGGTGCTAGACCTTTTATATTTTGTAACTATATCTTTAGCGTAGGAAAAAATAGCTGTGGTTTTCCAGCTAAAATATTTGTTTTGAACATTGATTGAATTGAGTTCTATATCCACTCCCTTTCCATCCATATTAGCAAGATTTCCACGAAAAGAAGTAAAGCCTGTTGTTGGATCAATATCTCCATTCCCAATTAAATCAGTACCTTTTCGTTTAAAGTATTCAACACTTCCAGAAAACCTATTATTTTGTGATGTGAAATCAACACCGATATTGAACATTCTATTTTTCTCCCAACGTAGTTCATTGTTTGGGGGAGTAACTAAATCTGCGGCAGGTAAACCATTGTCGGGGTTTCTAGTCAACCTTGCAGTTGTATAAGCTGTAGTTGTACGGTCAATATTGCCGCTATAACCAAATGTTGAGCGCAAACTTAATTCCCGTAGAAAATCAAAATTATAGAAGCTCTCTTTATTTATGTTCCACTTAAAACCTGTTGACCATAATGGCACAGATTTTTGGTTGGTATTTACGCCAAAAAGATTTGATTGATCAATCCTTGCACTGGCAGAAACAACGTACCGTAAATCGTAATTGTATGCACCGTTGACATAATAAGATCGTATCCTATCCAAAGTACCTGAATAATTATCATTATTAGGAATTGTTCCAGTAGTTCCTTTTCCATATAATGAAAAGCGTGTCAGGTAATCGACTAAAACACTTGAACCAACATTGGGATCAAAGCCATATTGTCGGGCACTAATACTATTCGCTTTTGTCTCTCTAACTTCAAATCCGGCGATTGCATTCACTTGGTGTTTATTCCACTTTTGATCAAAATTTAGTTGGAAACGTCCATTTAATGAATTGAGTTCACTATTTGTATTATCAAGTCTTCCCCCCATCGGTATATTTCGGGTTAAAACTCCATTACTTATTGTTGTATACCTATTAATTTGATCGCGCATTGCATAGCTATCCTGATCAAAGAAACTCCTACGTCTTCCTTGCTGATTTTCGTACTGAAAACGGACTTCAGCTGACAGAGACGGTATAATTGAATATTTGACAGCAGCATTTAAGCGCATTTCGGATTGCTTAAACTTATTATCTTGTAGTTGTAATTCATCCAAAGGAACAAAATCCCAATTTAGTAATCCTGCCGAAAGTGCTTTTTGCTTTAATACCGTACTATGATCTTTGATAACGACAGCCGGTTCCCCATTGTCATCGACCAACCTTGCATATGGATACATAAGTTCTGCTCCCATGTTGGTTAACATTGATACAACATTGGAAGTAGATTGGTTATTTTGATTATAACTCAATCCCGCACTTATTTCCATTTTTTTTAATGGACGAAATACTTGATTGCTATTTATGCTAACCCTATTAAATCCTTCGCCTTTTTCAGAATTTCTATTTTTATCAAAACCCGAAGAAAAATAGTAGCTATATTTTTCTGACCCCCCACTTATATTTAATGAATATTGTTGTTTTACACTCTCTTGATAAAGATATTTTTTCATATCATCTCGCAGATCATATTTCCTTAATTCATCAATCTGCATCGTAGCATCCTCTGAGGTAATAAGTCCATTCTTTTGATTATTCAAAATTTGAACAACAGGTGAATAAGGTCTATTTGTAGAAGTGTTGCTGATAATCGTATTGTAATATCCTTTATCAAATAACATCTTCTCAATATCAATAAAATCTGTTGATGCTATCTTAGGCAAATAATAAAGATCCGGTTTCTGCCCTATCGTAACATTCGAAGTAAAACCTATGCTCATCGGCTGGTCTGCTCGTCCTTTTTTAGTTTTAATCACGATCACACCATTGCCAGCACGTACTCCCCAGATTGATGCGGCAGCCGCATCTTTTAGAATGTCAATATCCTCAATATCGTTCGGATTGATATTATTGATATCCCCTTCATACGGAAAATTATCAACAACAATCAATGGCTGGTCGTTGCCAAAAATCGTAGCCTGTCCCCTGATCGTTAATTTCGGAGAACCTGAACGTTCGTCAAACAATATAGAAGGTGCTATCCCCTTTAGTCTGCTGATAACATCGGTCGAAACCTGTCTGTTAAAAGTCGCATTATCTACCTTTGAAAAGGAGCCTGTAGCCCTTTCCTTTGGAATAGACTGATACCCACTGGCGACAACACTCACCTCCTCGATCCGGTTGTCATTTGTTGTCAGCACAATCCTGTCAATATTTTTAGCTGCTACCTCTATCCGGCCATATCCTAAATAGGATATCTGCAGATCAGATTCTAAAAAATCATCCGGTATCTCAAAAAATCCTGCACCATCAGAAGTAGCTATAAAGCTCGTTCCTTTAACTTGGATCGTTGCACCTGCCAATGGATTCCCCTTGTCATCGACCACCCTCCCTTTTATTGTTTCCTTATTTTTTGAAGGAGCTATACTATTTCCGTTTGCTGGTTTTTCTTTTAAAATGATAATGCCATCAGCAATCTTGTAAGAGATCGGTTGATCAGCAAACATTTTATTCAGTACCTCGGTAATGTTGGCATTTTTAAGATTAACGGAAATTGGACCAGCTTTTTTTAAAAGTTCTTCACTATAGGCAAAGTCATATTTTGTTGTCTTCCGTATTTCAGAGATGGCCTTAGCCAGTGTCGCTCTCTGTAGCGAAAGGTTGATCTGCTGTGCCTTGATAGCAGTGCCACTAGCAAGAAGCATAAAGAATAGGGTACTCTTTAAGCCTGCACGCAGCAATTTTTTCCTGCCTGAAAACATATCCGCCACCTGCGGAACGTTTTCCCTGTTGGAAAAATCATGTTTTTTCATAGATTTGTGTAGGGTTAATTATTAGTTGCTCGAAACTCTAGTATACAGACCCGATCGCCGGAGTGCGCTAACACTCCGGCATTATTTCAGGCCAACATATGAAACATTAGGTTTTTATTTCTTGATCTCAATCCTCCTTCCGGTCATTTTAAAATTTAAATCAGTAACTTCTCCAAGCGCAAAGAGAACGCTGGTCAATTTTTTATCTCGGCTAATTGTAGCATAGACTTTTGCATTTGGAACATTCTGATAATCCACATCTATATCATACCACCGTTCCAGTTGCCTTAAAACCTCTACCAGTTGCGCGCCATTAAATTGGAATTCATTATCAGTCCATCCAATAAAAGTCTCTGGATCAACTTTTTTCACGTCAATACCACCGAGCACAAACCTCCCCTGCTCCCCAGGTTTCAGTCTCACCATGAGCTCATTCTGTAGATTTCTTAGCTCAACACTTCCGCTAATAAGTGTTGTCCTTGTATACTCCTCATTCGTATAGGAATTGATATTGAACTTCGTTCCAAGAACCTTGACACGTTGGCCTTTTGATTCCACTATAAAAGGACGTGAAGCATTATGTGCCACTTCAAAATAACCTTCTCCCTCAAGTTCAACCAGCCGTTCTGCACCCGCGAACTTTGTAGGATACTTAAGTTTGGATTCAGCATTCAGCCAGACTGTAGTTCCATCCGGTAGGATCGCTTTATATTGACCTTTACGTGGTGTAGTAAGTGTTGCAAATTGCATCTTTGACGGTGAAACAGCTTGGCCATTCAAATAGGTTACACCATCTGCATCGCTCTTCACAGTCTTCCCTTCCAGGTCAATGACCTGACCATCGTCAAAAGTCAGTGTCGCCTGATCCTTGCCCGGATCAATGTCGGCCGTGGCCATATTAACCGTTTCATCAATGACATTTCTGGACTGATGATACCTGTAAAGAAGTATAGTAAGCGAAAAAAACAATAATATCGCAGCAGCAGTAGTCCAAATAATTACACGCTTATAATGGGATTGACGTTTTTTCACTACGCCATGTAATTTTAGAAGTTCTGAGGATGTCGTAGCACTAGCAGCATCCCTTTTTAGAAGTTCCCGAGCAACGTGATCCTTATCTTGTAATTCCTCAAAAAAAGCACGGTTCGCACTGCTCTCGTTGAGCCAGATCTCAATAGTCTTTTCTTCAAGAACAGTCATATCCTCTCCTCTGACAAACTTCGTCAGAAGCGGTACGATCTTTAACTCTTCAAGGATTCTGCGCTCTTCCATTGGTTTCATTTTAAATAGAAACCCGAAAAGATATTGCGTTGTCCCAAAAAAGTTAAAAAATTATGAATAAATCATTAAAAGTGCGATTCCAGCACCTGATAGGGATTTTTTTAGAAGTGAAAGTGCTCTTGATTTTTGGGTATTGATCGTACTGACAGGAATACCGAGCTCCTCAGATATTTCTTTTGGCGTATCGCCAGTGACAAGCCTGCCCATGATAAGCCGATATGGTTCGGGCAACAGATCAATCGCTTGGTAAAGCTCTTCATATACTTCGTTCTGAACAATGTTATCCAATACATTTTTTTCAAACTCATCAAAATTTTTGGTGTACAAATCAAAGCGCTTCTGATTTACTTTCTCTTTTTCAATGGCTTTTATACAGCTGTTTCGCACAGATATATAAAGGAAAGCCTTGATATTTGAAAGGGATTCAAATCCCTCCCTCCTGTCATATAATTTCAGAAATATATCCAATACTAGATCCTTGGAAATTTCCATTCCGATATTCATAAGTAGTCTATCTGCGAAAAATACCAATGAAGAGTGAAACATCGTGAAAATACGATCAAAGGCCATTTCATCACCGCTTTGAAACTGGGAAAGCAGTGCCCTTTCGTCGATCAAATTTCGAGATGTCATAACAGGGCAATTGGTAAATGATTAAGTAAAGTTAGAAAATAATAGTTGTAAAAAAAAGATATGATGGATTGGTGAATTTATAAAAGGAGAATTTTACGGGATTTGAAATGTCATGAAATGAAAAATCATTAAATTTAACCTAACCAATTGGGATATCAGCAGTATTAATATTTTATGATATTCCAAACAAAAACTTTAGCCATGAAAAAAATATTGACCCTTTTGCTCCTTATTGGAGTAACCAGCTTATGCTATGCACAAGAGCAGTCCTTTCACGATCCCGAAATATGGAAACATGGTCTGGGAAAAATTAAAGTAATTTCAACAGAACTTTCTAAGGATTCTACACAAAAAGACAGTAAAGTTTATCTTAAAGTCCATTTCTATGACATTAAAAATAAAATGTTTAGAGATTACTTCGCGGATCTGGATGATGAAAAAAGAGAATATGTAAGCCATAGCAATAGTTTTAAATGTTGGTCTGCTATGAGACAGTTTTCAATCATGACCGTCCCTTTTAAAGTTAGGGCAAGAAACAAAGATGGCTATGTCACAGCAAAAGCTGATGTTGATAATGTCGGATTTTTTGTTCCGTTTTATGTTAAGAGTATTGATAGATATTGGGTAGATAAATCCAGCAGCCATAAAATTTCTTTTGGTATACTACTCGCACCAATGGCTGAAGAATTGAGCGATAAAAACACGCAGAATTATTTTAATGACTCTGAAAAGTCCTATACCGCATTTATGTTTTCAACTTCCCTAGCAGCAACTTATACCTATAATAAAATAACCTTTGCGCTCATCCCTGTTGGTTTTGATTTTGGAACCGACAAAGCTGGCAAAAAATGGATCAACAACGGCAGATACTGGTTCGGATTTGGTCTGGGAATAGATACTGAGTTGTTTGGGTTTTAAATAGAAAGAACATTCTAAACATATTAACCAACATTTTAAATTATGAATATTAGATTCGAGACAGTAAATGAAATTAGGGCTGAGGAGCAAATTGTAAAAAAAATGCTTGATGAAGCACAAGAACGATTGAAAGAAGAAATGACCAAAAAACTTGACACCATTAAGCATGTATTCCATAATGAGACGGTCGTAGTAACAATTGATTACGAAAAATCAAAGGCAAGTATTTCTGTGGAAAATGCTCAGCCAGATCGTATTCCGATTATTAGGAACGCAATAAATAGTCTTGCCTAAAAAATAGTCCCACTTGGGACTATTTTTTTATCAAATCTCAAAACATGAAAATATTTCCTTCTCAAATTTTGTAGTCTATGACTTAGTAGCTGCTCTTACTTTTAAAGATCATCCCCAGTCTTCCTTATTGATTTTTTGCCTTATGTCAAAAGTTTTAAGTTTTTATAGGCTTAATTTAGTTTCAATAATTCATTGGATAAAGAAATACAGCGACACTAACCTTTAAACCACATAAAATGTTAACAAAAATTTTCAGAAAACTAATTTGTGCAGTATTTGCAATTATGCTACTACAGTCATGCGAAAGGGATATGGAAAATTATCCTCAGAACGATCAAACCTCGATAGCAAAAAAATGGTACGAGGATAACGGGAAACCTTTTCCCTTAGATTGGAAAAAAGCACAGCTCATAAACGGAAATAAAAGTACCACGCTCGTGGTTCCCCTGCAGGACGGCACAATCCTAGGTTGGGGATATTCCATGCAGCAAAACCTGATTTTTACCATTGAAGAAAATAAAGTTGCCAGCGCCAATAAGGTGAGCCTTTTCGCAGATACAAGAACCGTGGCGGAATTTTCCGAACAGACTATTTCTAATTTCGTTAAAAAACAAGTGTATCGAGGTGAAGAGCTTGGAAAAGTATATTATATGGTATATGATTTAAATGATACCTTGTTGTACAGCCAATCACTTGACTCAAGTGGGCTGAAAATGGTAAACCTTCAATTGAAGACTAAGGATGCCGATACCAACGTAAACAAAGAAAACAGTAAACCTGATACCAGTAAAAATATACCTGTTGTATGCAGCGAGTGGTATCTGGTACAGTACTACGATGATGGTACCGAATATTGGACTTATCTATATACAACGTGCAGCGGTACAGCGACCGGAGGTGGCGGCGGAGGTGGTAATCATGGAGGTGGTAGTGGAGGTACTTCAAGTACATCTTTCGTGGCAGCTGCACCTATAACCACTATTGACATTCAGGAGCGATTGAAATGTTTCAACAATGTGGTAAATGATGCTAACACAAAATACAAGGTGACTTTAAATGCACATAGAATAGACCTCAATTCTGATAAACCTGGTCACGCTTTTCTAACAATTGAAAAATCAAACGGTACTCAGCTTCAAAGGCTTTCTTATGGATTCTACCCGCAATCTGGTCCATCGGCGGCTACCATGCTGCCAGTTACCAGTGCAATGGGGGAAGAATCGAGTGATTATAAGCGAAAAAGTGATGCAAGATATAGTTTGTCTGTCACCAAGGCGCAATTCGACGCAATCATAAGCCAGTCTATTGCCCTATCGAAAGTCCCCTATGACCTCAATGATAACAACTGTACACATTATGCTACCGATGTTTTTAATTTACTCCTACCAAGTAACGGACAGTTAAACAATAATGGATTTTTAACACCAGATGGCGTATACACATATTTAGCAAATTTAAAACAGGCGGGCAATCCAAATGTCACATTAGGTCGGATTGATCCTCCAACTAGCACGAATTGTCAATAAAGGATATGAAAAGAAAATTTATTATAGGAATTGTACTATCTGTTCTGGTGATACCCAATACACCGGTTATAGGTACGGAGATACTGAAGGCCATCGATGGTGACCATTTTCGGTATGCTAATGCAAACGCTTCTTTTACCGGTATAGAGTACATGGAAGTTTTTCACCCTTGGATGAGCAAGTGGGTAACATTTGGATTTATCGAGGCTACGAGACCGCAAATGGCCAATATGGAAATTTTTAGGTTGTATAGAATTAACCCGTTTTGTTTTTGGCGTTGGCGTTATTATTTAACCGTAAGCAAAAATTTTGAATACCGCGACTGGGAAAAAATAAAGCCGAACAGAGTTCCCTTTAAACCATCGAATAAATGGCAGGACTTCTGACTTTTTCTAATAAAAACCAGCCAAAGTAATATCATGCAATAAATGAGCTCAATGGACTTTCAAAACTCAGATAATGCAAATCGCCCGCAACTGAACTAAAAGCTATGAAGAGGAAAACAATTAGAATGATGAGGCAAACAATTATTATAGTGCTAGGCATTATGATCCTACTTCCCAATGTGCCTTTTATTGGAAAGGATATTCATCGCTGGTTAGATGAGGGATATTTCAGATACTCCAATCTTGATGGCTCATACAGGATAACCACAGATTTTGGTTTTAAAAGCCCCGGATTCTCAACTTTTGGTTTTGAATATTGGATTAAAGAGACATCTCCAGCCAAAGAAAACCAGAGGCTTTACAGATTGTACAAGATTAATCCATTGTGTTTTTGGCGATGGAGCTATTATCTTAGGCATAGTATCTATTTAGATTATATGGACCCCAGTGTCATTGAAAAGAATATCGAAAAAAAAAAGACAACGCGAAAGTAATGTGGCATCGAGCATCTTCAAATATTAGCGAGATCATAATCTTAAAAACTCCCAAGAAATGGGAGTTTTTTATGTGATTAGCTCCATAAAAAAACGCACCTTTAAAAGATGCGTTTAAAAACTAATAACCATGAAAGGTATTAAAACCATAAGTGGCCTCATACGTGTATTTGAAATATACTATATTTTGTATGTTGACAAATAATTATTGACCATTGAACGACCTGAGCGAAGATTCTCAATTTTCAGGTGCAAATTTAAGCATTAATTTCAGATCAGCCTACGGGTTTCCGTAGTGGCATTAAAATCATTTTTCTTTATCAATACCTTAACATCCTTTTTCCGGGAAGACCAACCTCAATCTCCTACGTTTAAGATACCCGAAAGGTCATGCTAACATCTTCCTTTTCCACAAACTATTTCCTGAAAGATAGAGTGCCTTGCATCCAGTCTCATTATGTCTCGGACTGACAGACAAAGTGAAAAAAAATAGACTAATCTCACGACTAGTCTACAATATACTATTAAGATGGTTAGTTAACTCTTAACCAATATACGAAATTTAAAGCTTAATCGTAAATTCCATCGCTTTTTTTGGATATACGGTTGTAGAAAGATATCCATTTGCAGGATTACGTACATACTCAAAATAGTCTTTCATGGAAGGTTGAAATCCCTGAACATCATCCACAAGGATCACGGCGCCCTTTTTCAATTTCGGCTCGATCAGCTTGAATACCGCATATACCATGTCCGGCCATCCATCAAGAAGAACAAAATCCCATTCCACATCCAGATCCTTTAAAGTCTGCATCGCATCCCCTTCCAAAATCTCTACATGCTCATGGACACCTGCTTCAATGAGGTTTTGCCGGGCAATTTTAACCTTATGGGGTAAGTACTCCGTTGAAATAACTCTACCTCCGTTGTCCTTCGCTGCCTTTGCAAGATAGATCGTAGAAATTCCAAAAGATGTTCCAAATTCCAGGATATTTTGCGCATTTAGTGCCCTCGCCTGCATATAGATAAAGGTACCTTGATACGGTAATATCGGTATATATTTATCCTCATAAAAGCTTTCATTTTCCGTTTTCCAGTCTATACCCCTGCCAAAGAATTTAAATGCTTTGGGCATGAAATGAAAAACCATAGACCAGCCCTGCTTGAGAGCTTCTTTATACAGCCTAGCCAATGTATTTTCAGCTCTGCTATCGTGTAGAACTTCAAAAAGTTCTGGGGTTACTTTGGGCATATCACTTCCTTAAATTAAGTTATTAAGAATTATTCTAAATAATAAAAGTAAGAAATATAATGCAGATAGTACTTGTATATCCCTAAAAAGTCCTTTTAATCCGCTTACATCATCATTTGGACCTGAATCTCTAATACATACAATTATTTTCTGTATAATCTCCTAAAAGAAAAAGCTGTGTTAATGAATCAACACAGCTTTTCAACCATTTTCTATACAATTTAATCCTTATTTTTATTTGCTCAAATCTCTGAGAGCTTTGACCGCATCATGGCTCGCCTGGATACCATCCTGTTGTTTTAATAAAACTTCACGAACATCTTCTCCGAGCTCATTTTCCTGCAGTGCGTCTTTGTATGCCTTTTTAATCGCATCTTCCCCACGTTCACATTCTTCCAGAATACTGTGACGGTCACTACCGCCAAAAGTTGCTTTTATATCGATCCAAGCGCGATGTAATGTTCCAAGGACCGTATTCCCGTCTTCGGGAACTTCACCCTTGCTTCCCACAAGTCCCGCAAGCTCTGTAATATTGCTTCGACTTTGTGAGGCGAATTTTTCAAAGGCAGCTTTAAGATCTATGTTTTCGGCATTAATATCCCTGATAGCTTTTTCAAAGCCTTCAGCTCTATCGTTGTTGATCTCTATTAAATCATTTAAGACTTCGACAATTTTGTGATTTTCCATTTCCTATCTGTTTTTCTAAATAACCGATCCCCAGAACAATTTGTTTAAAATTTCTTCAAAAGAATCTAAAAACGTTTTCGGGGAAGTCCTATTTCATGCTCCTGCGGATAAGGGGCCCTGAAAGTCATACTTACATCTTCCCGAATCCGCTGTTGCGCTTCATATTTCTTCTCTTCATCATGGGAATATCTTGGGTCAGGTATAAATGGCATCTTTGCCATTTTGGTGATCGTAATTGTCGGAAAATGGAAATCAACTTCCACAATCCCCAATAATAGATAGCATCCCCCACCCTGAAAAGGGTACTTCTCAAGGCAATCTGCGAAATGTGCAGTGTCAAAATAGTTTCCCTGAACATCTATCCAGGTACCAAAGTACATTGTTCCCCTTTTTGTAGGAACATGTTTCCTTGAAATCAAGTAGGCAAGCATCTTCACCTGCTTTTTGTGATGTTCTGTAAGATCTTTGGCCATAACAGTTCCCCTGTACTTCGTCTGAAGTAGATCGAAAGGTGTACAGGATACCGGAAAACTTAAAATCTCGATTTCATCGAAAGCATCCTCAAACACATTTCTTTTTAACTCCGGAAATTTGTATTCCTTGATCGGTTCTTCAAAAAGAGTCTGAAATCTTTTCTCTGGTTTAAAATCCCCCAGTAGAATGCGCGCTTTGAGCAATAGTTCATTCTTTGGAACACCTGAAAAACGGAATGCTCCAATAAAGATCAACGTCTGCAAAGTCTCAATACCAATTGGAACTCTCTTGATAAAATCTTCCATTGACCTATACTCCCCATTTGCCTTTCTTTCCTTTGGTATCAGCTGAGCAAGTTTCGATTCAACTTTTTCAAGCAGCATCAGTCCCAGATATATTTCCTCTCCATAAATCGTTGTTTCGTACTCGCTTTTATTGACACATGGATTCAATATAACACCCCCTGACATCCTTGCCTCGTGTACATAGACCTCTGTCCTATAGAAACCGCCCATATTATTTATCGCCGAAACCATAAACTCCAATGGATAATAAACTTTCAGGTACAGCGATTGATAACTCTCTACTGCATAAGAAGCTGAGTGAGCCTTACAGAATGAATACCCTGCAAAAGATTCTATCTGTCTATAAATTTCCCGGCTCAGTTCCTCTGGATGCCCTTGTTTTCTGCAAGATGCAAAAAAATCGTCCTTAACTTTTTGAAGTGCACTTAAAGACCTACCTTTTCCGCTCATAGCTCTTCTCAGTATATCTCCATCGGCAGCAGACACCCCGCCATAATGAAGCGCAATCTTGATCACGTCTTCCTGGTATACCATGATGCCGTAAGTATCTCCTAGCTGCTTCTCAAAGACAGGATGGAAATACTCAAACTTGTCAGGATTGTTATGTCTAAAAATATACTCGTGCATCATTCCCGATTGGGCAACACCAGGACGAATAATGGAAGAGGCGGCTACCAAAACTTTATAGTTATTACATTTCAATCTGCGCAATAATCCACGCATCGCAGGAGATTCAATATAGAAGCATCCTATTGTCCGCCCTTGGCTCAAATATTCATTACATTTTACTTCATCTTTGGAAATAGTGGTATCCTTAATATTTACCTTAATTCCCCTCTTCTCTTCTAAAAGCCTGACCGTATCGTTGATGGTACCTAGCCCTCTTTGAGATAAGATATCAAACTTTTCAAAACCGATCTCCTCGGCAACGTGCATATCCCACTGCACGATAGGAAACCCTTTGGGAGGCATTTCAAGGGCCGTAAAGTTTGTGAGTGGTTCCTCGGAAATAATAATCCCGCAGGAATGCATACTCCGCTGGTTAGGAAATTTTTCAAGCAGCTTCCCATACTTCTGCACCTGCTTTACTATATCGTCCCGAAATACACGCTCTGGATATTTGCTGAGCTCGTCAAGTTCCTCCTTTGGAAGTCCAAATGCTTTTCCAACTTCCCGAATGATCGAACGGTATTTGAATTCGACATTGGTTCCGCAAAAAGCAACATACTCCTTACCATAACGGTTAAAAATATAATCAAGGATGATATCACGCTCCTGCCAGCTCCAGTCAATGTCAAAGTCAGGCGGACTTTTCCGGTTAAGATTCAGAAATCGTTCAAAATACAGATCCAGCTCTATCGGGCATATATCGGTAATTCCCAAGCAGTACGCAACAATAGAGTTCGCTCCACTCCCACGCCCAACATGCATAAAGCCCATACTGTTGCTATATCGGATGATATCCCAAGTGATAAGAAAGTACCCACTAAAGTTTAGTTCATCAATTACCTTTAGTTCCTTTTCAATTCGCTTAGTTGCTACCTCGTGATTTCTACCGTACCGTCTTTCCAATCCTGCATAAGCTAAACGGGTCAGAAGTTTAAGGTCATCGGCCTTTGTACCTGTATAATGTTTTCTATTTCTGGGTGTGGAAAACACAAAATCAAAGCTGCATTTTGAAAGTAATTTTTGCGTATTCTCAATAATTTCAGGATAGTGACGATAAATTCTATGTATTGAATCCACAGAACGAAAATATTCTGATTTCCTGCACACTTCTTTTTCTGCAAGCTTGGAAAGCAAGGTATTGTTATCAATGGCGCGTAAAATCCGATGTAGGTTATATTCTTTTTTTGTGCTGAAAGTAATGGGACAAAGAATAACCATTTTAGATAACAGCTTGTTATATTCCGGTCTTATCAAAAGATTGAGTTCATCTTCATAGATTCCTACATATTCATTTTCTTGGAGGTTGTCCGGCATATTGCTCAGTGGATATAGGATAAAGTTGTAGGCTAATTCCGGTTGCAATGGTAAATCAATCTTATCGCAATTATAAGAAGTCAGCATTTTGTTTACTTCGGCAAGCCCACTAAACTCTTTTGCAATGGCTATATAATATAATTCACTACCGTTGCGCACCTCAACACCAACAATCGGGCGGATATTATTTTCTTCGCATTTCTTTTTAAATTCATAAACTCCGGTCACCGTATTAATATCTGTCAGAACAAGTTCCTTTATCCCCAGTGCTAAAGCCTGAGAAATAAGGTCGTCTATGGAAAGTGTTCCATAGCGGAGACTGTGAAAGGAATGACAATTTAAAAACATACTTGTAAATGCTAACGTAAAAAATTGAACCCAACAGCCCGTCCAACCGCATCTTTACCGAAACGGTTCTTGATATTATCCATCGCCTGATACAGGCTGATAAGCTCCGCATTATCTTCAAAAATATTCATCTGATAACTCCCGTGAACAAGGTCCGTAAATCGCAAACCAACCAAACGGAGCCGCATACGTCTTGTGTAAATCTTATCAAATAGTTCAAGTGCAACTCTCGCTAAGGTGTGGTCAGAGGATGTATAACTCACCCTGCATTGTTTGGATTCGGTGTCAAAGTTTGAGTATCTGATCTTGATCACCACGGTTGAGGTCAGCCATTTCTCCTGCCGGAGCTGATGGGCAAGCTGCTCCGCCATTCCTGATATTAGACCTTTTACCTCATAGGTATCCATTGTATCGCTGCTAAATGTCCTTTCCTTGGAAATGGATTTCCTTTCAGAATATGGAATGACAGGAGTTTCATCAATACCGTTTGCTTTCTTCCATAAGTCTGTACCATTTTTGCCGATCATCTGCTGCAGGATCTCTACAGGCATTTCCGAAAGTGTGCCTATGGTTCTAATTCCGACCCTCGAAAACAATTGAAAAGTCGCATTCCCCACCATCGGCATTTTTTTTATTGAGAGCGGATTTAGGAAAGATTGTACACCTAAAGATGGTATTTCCCGATGTCCGTGAGGCTTTGATTCGCCAGTTCCTATTTTGCTCACAGTTTTGTTAGTCGATAACGCATAACTTATGGGTAAACCTGTTTCCTTTTCGATCTTTGCCCCAAGCTCATTTGTCCACTTGTAAGCGCCGAAAAACTTATCCATTCCGGTCAGATCGAGATAAAATTCATCGATTGAAGCTTTTTCCATCACAGGCGCACTTTCCTCTATAACCTCAGTAACCGTATGGGACATTCTGGAATATAGTTCCATATCACCTTTGACAACCTTCGCCTGAGGGCAAAGGCGCAGCGCCATTTTCATGGGCATTGCTGATCTCACACCAAAAGTTCGTGCCTCATAGCTACATGAAGAAACTACACCTCTGTCCCCACCACCAATGATCAGTGGAATTCCGTTTAAACCGGAATTTACCAATCTCTCACAGGACACGAAAAACGTATCCAGATCTAAATGTACAATCGACCGCTCCATTTTTTTACTAAATTATTTAGCAAAGTTGATAAGATTATTCACAAATTACAGTACATTTGTTGTGAAAAATATTCACAAAATGTCAACGATATCAATTTTAGCTGATAACATAAGGTATTTAAGGATGCAACAGATACCTGAACTTTCGCAACAGCAGCTTGCGGATAGACTGTTTTTGACAAGGGTATCTTATGCTAAATATGAGACTGCAAAAGCCTCTCCGCCCTTGGATGTATTATTGGCAATTTCCAGATATTACCATATCAGTACAGATTTGTTGCTAACTGTTGATCTGAGAAAATATAAGCTGCAAGAGATGCTGAACCTTCCAGATAATAGGATCTTGCTTCCGATCAAAACCGATTCAGTTGGAGAGAATAAAATTGAGATAATACCTTACAAAGCTTCAATGGGATACTTAACAGGTTATGCTGATCCCGAGTATATAGATAGCCTGCAAACAATGTCACTACCTTTCCTTCATAATGGAAAATATAGGGCATTTCCCGTAGTAGGTGATTCGATGCCACCTTATAAGGATGGAACATACGTTGTAGGAAAATACATAGAAAACATTAAGGATATTAAAATTGGTAAAACCCATGTACTAATAACTAGATCAGGATTTACTTTCAAACGTATTGAAAAGATAAACGATAATTCTATCACCGTCGGAGCGGACAATACATTTTATGATAGTTATGATATTCCATTTAGTGATCTTTGGGAAGCCTGGCAATATGCTGGCAGTTTCTCCAGTAAAGAACTGGAAATAATTGATTTTGCAAATGAGGACATAAAATCGATGCTCATAAAGTTGATGCAGGAAGTTCGTGAACTTAAAAACAAAGTTAGCTAAAACAATGTTTTAGCTAACTTTTTCACAAACCATCAATCACACAAAAATTTAATTTTTCAACCTAATATCCTCGTATTTTTTTCTTTCCGTTTTCAAAGAAACGAGCCACTCCAAATACATCCCTTCCGGCATATTTCTATACCCTATCTTATGGATATGATTGTATTCTTTATTTAATGAGGCCAGAAGCTCTTTTGATTTCGGATCAGAACGTTCCACTTTCTGATATTGTTCTTTGTGGGTTTCAGCCCGTAAAATTAACGCTGTTACTAAATTAGGACTGATCTGCAGAGCCCTTTCAGCACACTTGATTGCAAAGGTTCCGTCATTATCCGGAAAAGAACGCTTATAGGCATTTGCCAAATCAACAAGACATAACCCAAGGCTCTCGCGATTGTCAAGTGCTTTCATATAAACTCCATTTTCAATAGCATTTAAATGGATAAATCCCGAAGCCATCAACCAGGCATCCTGTGGAAAGATGCCACTTGTTAACTCTGTATTATACCAACCGATGGATTTTATATTGTGTTTAATATAAATATGGTTCGGAGCCAATGCAAGATTCGCTTCAACACCTAATTCCTCTGCAAGAATTTTATATAAGTAAGGTAACGAATTACAGTTTCCTTTCTGCGTAGTAACCAGTTTTGAAACAAAAAGACTTGTCAGATCTTTGTGCCCGAAAACGTCTTGAAAATCATAAGAGAATGGTTTATAACGAACAGTATCTTGGTTGATTAAAATAGGTGTCTCCTCACAGATAACTGAAAAGATTGCTGCATATTTACTAACGGTCTCCTTATCTCTTTCATTATAGGTAAGATCACGATTGCGAACGATTGTCTTACAAAAGTTGGCCATAAATTTAATTTTTCTGTCAACTTCAACCGTATCTAGCTTTCCCTGATAATATGCATTTTCTACACTCAGTACAGCAGTCTTAAAACTATATTTCTGTTTATCGTTCAGCATATTATCAATAGTCAGATATGCTTCATTATAAAATCGATTTTCCTGTGACTTGACAAAACCGGCAACCAAGAAAAATAAAAAGATATAAAAGTGTTTCATAATTTTGATGCCCAAAAAAGAGCAGATTTAAAAATTTGGATCATCTAAATGATCGATGATATCTATTGCAAGTATGTCATCTGGCTTTCGATCATACTGAGAAAGGTAATAATCTATCAAAAAGCCTAAATCTTTAAGTGAACAAAGGCGTTCGTAGGTCATTTCACCATCTTTAACTATATTTCCCATTCCCCTTTTTGACTTGAAGAACCTGTATATTGTATCAACTCCCACCGAGAACTCTCCATATAGGATTATTTTCTCATAATCTATATCGCTGAATTCTTCACCGAGTAAATCATTAATTGTATTTCTTCTGATCGCTTTAATAATTTCAACTAATTTCATGACTATCTGCATTTTAATTTTTAGTCCACTAGATTCAAATAAAAGTAAAATTCCAATTTGTGCTTGGAATCTTTCACAATCCCATTTTTATACAGATCATTCACTGCTTTAGCATATAATTCTTTGATAGCAATCTCATTATCAGATTTTGCCGTTACAATAACATTATAATCTACAACTTTAGATGAATCAACATTTGGTTTATCACTTTTCTTATTACAGGGTAAGAATTGTAAGAATTATAAGAACACTCGTAACTTTATTCATATTACACCGTTTTTTATTCAAAACCCGGATAAATAAAATTATAATGGCCAGTCTTTATTCTATCAACTATTGCGAAAGGGGGTATGACAACTCCTATTTCCGCGTTTCGATTTTCGCCTTCCAGTTTACCTACTTTTGTGAAACTCTCATCATTAATTTTCCATACAAACCAATTAACGGAAACTTTTATTGGTTCTTCTCCAACTTTTTTACCATAATCATTTGTGTCGCGGAATAATACATCGTTTAAAGCTGGATAAACAATGCTTTTTCCTCCCTGTTTAAATAAATCTTGTTTTACTCCGATGTTGATCATAGTATGCGCATGAAAGTCAATATCACCCGCTAACAGTTCGGAAAAAACAGGAATTTCATCAGCTGGATATTCTCTTTTAAATGATCTAATGACATCGCTGTTTAATTGGTTAAGGTCATTAGCAACGTATTGAAAATATTTTTTATTTCCATTGTCCAATGTCACTGAGAATATATCTCCAATCTCTGTTTTTACTCTTTTAGCCATTAATAATAGTGGTATTGTCAATGTTATTTTGAAAACCTAACAATATCAATTTTTGAGAATTATTTATTTTAAACTATCTTTTATCCATTGCGCAGATTTCAAAAATCTTTTTGCAGTATCATCGCTCCATTGTACCCCATATTCAAACTTATGATTTATACAATTTTCATTTTTCAAAACTGTCTTAGCAAGTTGTAAAAGTTTGGAACTACCGACTCTCATGCTTAGTTCATCTAACTTTGTTAACCAACTCGATGTAGTTTTGGCACCTCTCGATGTATCAAAGAAATGAATTAGCTGAACTTTAATTTCAAAGTCTTTCCATAGATCTGCTGATATTGCAAAATTCAGAACGTCACTAATAATTTTATAACAGCATTGGTTATTTTCCACTTTATAATTTTTCAGATAATCCATTAATCCAGTGTCGTTTGCTGTTACTAATTTTAAAATCTTTTTAAAACAGATTACATCATGGTGAAAAGTTTTCTGATTTAGAATATCCAATATATTTTTCGAAGTTGATAGCTTAGCTTCCACAGTAGCTTTTCTGAAAATACTTCGGGATTGTTCAATTTTTATAATGTCTTCCAAAAAGTTGCTATTCGGTGAAACAAAATAGTTATGCTTAAGATAAACCGTAATATGAAAATAATCTTCCGGTGAATAAGTAATCATCTTGTCCTTCACAAAACTTGGGATAATATTTCCGAGCAAAGCTCCCAATCTGGCGACGTATAAAGACCTTAAAAAAGCTCCATGAAATTCATTATTATAATGCAACAGTTTTGGCAGGATGTACTTATAGCTATTCTTTTCAATTTCTGATGAGATCAGTTCCTGGAAGTTAATCTCCAAATCCTTTTCTGCTTTCAATTGGTCTTCCCTATCATTAGTTAATTCTTGATGATACAGAAGTAATTGGTCAAACCAATCTTGAATTTTTAAAAAATCGCTTTCAGAAATATTTAATGCTTCGGCTAAAGCTTTAGATTCCTTCAGGTCATCATTTTTAAATTTTAAATATGGATTGTCCGTCATAAATCTGAATTTAGATCATTTCCCCAAATTTCACTTTTTTACCATCGATAGTATAGGGATATATTTGCTGAAATCTGCTTTCAGGTGAAAGTATTAAATCCACAACCAATACATCCTTACCTTGATATTTTCCGTCCTGAGCAATAGCATAAACCCGAACATCCCCATCTTTTAAATCATCATATGCTCCAGCCAACAAAATATCATACATTTCTTTTGAATCAGTTGATTCCGAATAAGCAGAGATATAAGCTAGGTCACCATTTGCTCTGACATAGGTAGCATAAGGGGCAAATTCTCCGCTTTCTGATAAAAATTTTTCTGCTTGCTCCTTAATAGCGCTAAGCAATATTTGAACATTTGTCATCTTTAAATATAATAAAATTGGAATTATGTGCAACCTGGTACACCAGCACAAGGATCTTTAGGTTTTGGCACAGGAATTAGTTTTGGGGCCGGAGCAGGTGTAACTCTAAGGTTATCAATTTTAGGCTTCGCCGGAGGCGTATATCGTTGAATATTAATGCCGGAATTTTTAAGGGGTTCGCTTAATTTTGCAGATTCATTAATTTTCAAAATTGCTTCCTGCCCACTTGCTTTTGAAATTTCCTGCTGACCCCTAAGCTGTTTGGTAAAAGATTGTTTGGCAACGTGCTTTATTTCCACTGTTCCTCCTTCTTCTGTCATTGCGTCTGGAATAGTTTTTCCTGTCTTTCCAGTCTTAGGATCGGTGTATTCATAGGTTTTGGTATTTTTCTCTTTTCCCATTTCGGCAAGCTGTTTTTCTTCAACATATCTACCAAAATTGAAATGTTCTTGCTGAGCTTTTGTTACGGCTTCACTTTGCTTGGTTCCGACTTCACCAGTCTTCGTAACTGTTTCAATTAAGTTTGGTTTTATTGAAGATTCTTCAAATAATGGCATTAGACGAAACCACCAACAACATTCGGTAGCGTCTTCTGGTGCTAAACCTGTGGGATCTTTAAATCTTACAGGGTTATTGAACGACATGCTATAGGGACTCCAACTTGGAAATTCCTCACTTAAAGGATCTGGACTGATCCACCTGCCGTGTGTATCTCCGATCGGTTGTGCGTCCGGATCATCAAGGTCTATTTCAATAAAATTAACGATTTCACCTTTTTTCACATTAAACCTTACCGATCCGATTGTGACTATGCTATCCTGATCGTGGAATTCCAGATACTTTCCTTTGCTTAACGTGGCTACTTTCGGATAGTACCCGTACTTTTTGAATGGGTTTCCCGCCTCAATGTTTTTTCGCCTCCTCTCAGCTTCCGTAGGGCTTAAGCTATCCCTGGTCTTTAAAACCTCATCCATGTAGGGACGAGAACGTTCTTCCCTTGTCAGTCTGACAGGATTTACCCATTCCTTTTTGTTGCTTATCTTTTTGTTTTGTTTTACCTGTCCCTGGCTAAAGCCAATAAAAAACAGTAAAACAAAAAATAAAATCTTTCTCATTATTGTAGTTGTATTTTGAATTATCTGGTTATAAAAATTCCTTTGGAATTGCATATACTTTTGGAGTTTCCTTCTTAGGGACGATAGGTTTTATTTTTTTTGCAGCTTCCCTTTGTTTTTGTGCATTCAATATCCTCAAACGTTCTGCAATCTCCTCACTCTTTTGCTTATTCTCCGTCGTTTTTAGAGAACCCAGCCATTGTTCATATTGTTCCGCAGGCATTTGGGCAAAACCTGACTGGTCTATGTAATCAAATCCAGCCTTTATTTCCAGAAATTGGTTTTCCAGCGGAGGATAATTCCTGATCTTTTGCAACTGTTCCTTATTTTCAGGGTCAATATTAACGCGGTTACAGGCCTGCATAAAACGCATCTGATCGGTGTTGCTTTTCCATAATGTCGCATTTATATTATTTTGATTGAGCTCCAGTGCTTTTCCTAAAACTTTTGCAACAAACTCATCATAGCCAAACTTATGTATATATCCACTGGCAAGGTCAACATAAGTCTGTGAGAGGACTTCTCTCTTTGATAGGTTCTGCATATAAAGCTTGTTCTTTAGAGCTTCAGCTTTAATATATCCGGAATTCAACACAAAAGAGTTTGCAGAAAACATTCCATTGGTAAGCTCAACACTAAGAACTTCGCCGTCCCCATCTTTAAAGCGTATATAAGAATGATTGGGTGACACAACAAGAAAGGCCTCTGCACCAATCTGTTCTGCTAACATCAAATACAAAAGTGGCATGGAATGACACTGCCCAGTATTTGTTGTCATCAATTTGGAAACAAACATCTTACTGTAATCCTTGGCACCCATATAGTCTTCAAAGTCATATTTGATTGCATTATGGATAACTTTTCCATTCTGCTTTGTATCCTGCGCAAAGTATTTGAATATTGCAAGATTCTTGGCCACATTATCAGAATCATCTATTGCACTCCTTTTCATCTGTTGCCTGATCATGTTAGTAGCTTTCTGAATCTGCGTTTGATATGCTGACTGAAAATTACGGTCATTGTTGTTGTATGCATTTTCAACCAGAAAAACAGCGTCTGTAATGGAGTAGCTTTCAGGGTCGAACTTCATTAAGTTATCAAAAGCCCTGTAATAGGAATCCGTTCCTTTTCTATCGGATAAAGAAGTAAGCATATAATTTTTCACATACGATTCTTCCCTGATCATTGCCATTTGACGATCTACCTCTTTATTGATCTCATCCTGATCATCTCGAGGTGTAACCTTTTTATAATAATTTGAAGTCGCATTAATATTTGGAGAGTTTGGTCTATGGCTGGGTTGATTATTCAGACTTTCAGGTACACTGTAAAGATTGGAAACACCTGGTCTTTGCGGCAGATTTGGAATCTGTCCATATATGTAATGATAGCATAAAAACAAGCTAAATAATAATATTTGTCTCATCTCACAGGTGTGTTTTTCAAGGTTAATTTTGGCTTCGCAATATATTTTATTTTTAATAGTCTGGCTTCCGTATTTTCACGGAAATTTGAATTAAATTCTCAGGCCAGCTATTTATTATCAATGATTTAAAAGCGAAACTAAACTGTCAAAACGTCAAAACCTGTCGTATCATAATCTAAATTATTACGGCTTTGCACTCAAGTATTCTTGGGTAAATACAAAAGGCATGGAACAAGGTGCTATTGCTAGAGAAGGTACTGCGAAGAACCCAAAACCAAAATAGACGACCTAGCCCATGCCCATATTTTGAGACACAGGCGTAAGTCTGTCAATATTTTTGGTTTTTTTAGAAGTTCGCAGTTTCTCTCATCCAAATTTGACAGCTTACGCTTTTTTTTCCGATAAAATTAGGGTGCTAATATATAAATATTTTTACAAACGAAAATTATTATCACTAAAATATGATATAAAATTTAAAATTGAATTATAATCGGTATATACTACTATTTAGTATAATATCCTTTAATTTTTATACCATAAACATACAAATATATTGCTAAAATAAACATTTTTAATAAAATATACTTAAATTTGTGTACTGCGAATTATCCTAAATAAACCAAAAATGCCATTATTCTCAAGCAATAAGAATAGTTACGATGTTATGTTTCAGAAAATTTATGAGACATATTGGAACCGTATGTTCGCGATGGTCTCCCGAAAAGTGAAAGATCGTGATGATGTCTTCGATATATTACAGAATATTTTTTTCCATTTATGGAATTATCGAAAATCATTATCAGAACAGAATGCGGAAAGCGTCATTATAAAAACCTGCATTCAGGAAATTTCAAATTTCTCCGTACAACAGAAAAAAATTCCTTACACAATAGAAGTCGCTGACCTTCATTTATCCGATGATTCATCTGACCGATTACAGGCAATTCTTGAAGAAGAAAAAGAGCTTGAACTTTTAAGGATAAATATTGAACTGCTACCTGCAACACGAAAGAAAATATTCACCATGAATAAATTTGAGGGCATGACACAGGAAACAATTGCCAATAATCTCAATCTATCATCCAAAGCTGTAAAAAAACAGATCTCAAAAGCAATGCTTTTCTTGCGTGAACACCAAAATCATAGTTAAATTGCGTTAAAACTTCTTAATTTTAGTTAAAATTCAATTTTTAGGGGGGGCTATTGCAGCTACTTTCAGGTATACATAATAAAGCCCTTTTATTATGGACAAGAGAAAACAGCCCGATCAGCTTTCTTTTGATGAAGCAAAAGAATTATGGAATGAGCTCGGAAATAAAAGAGACGCCGAGCTGGAAACTCCGACAGAGCAGGAAAAAAGAGAGTTCCATCAAAAACTTTACGCCAGAATAGAAGCTCACCAAGCAAAAAAAAGAAGGATAAAAACTCTTCGATATACTTCCCTGATGGTTGCTGCCGTACTGTTGTTAATCGGTAGCGTAATTTCATACCGCTCTTTGTACCTTCCAGATGTTTATCAGGCTGATCAGCATGTTTTGACATTTACCCTAAAAGATGGTTCCAGCGTAACGCTGTCCAAAGGCGCAAAATTGACCGTTGAAAAGTCCTTTCCAGCTGATACAAGAGAAGTAATCCTTGAAGGTGACGCAGTTTTTAATGTGACCAAATCAAAAATACATCCCTTCATCGTTCACGCAGGATCTTACCAAACCAAGGTTTTGGGTACAATTTTTAAAATCACACAGGACCATCAACGGTTTAACGTAGATCTTTACGAGGGCAAAGTTCAGGTTATAAAAGCGGAAAAACCGACAGAAACCTTTGTAATTAAACCCAAACAGACATTTTCCAACTTCGGCTCAAAGGATGTTGCAACCATTGTTGCCACCAAAACTACTGATACAACGCTAAAGAACAATACAGCGACAATCTCGTTTACGGATTTAAAGCTTATGGATGCCATAAAAATTTTAGAAGATACCTACGGCGTAAAAATTCAGTACCCTTCTACCGCTTCAAATTCAAAACTTAGTGCTACAAAAGAAAAAGCCACTGCAGCGGATATGATAAGACTGATCTCCCTAAAGCTAAACCTAAATTCAAAAAAAATAAATGATAAAACATTTCAATTGGAAGAATAGACTTTGGTTAGTCCATACTTCTGCACTGATCCCCTACTCCTAAAACAAACTGACCTGGATGAATAAAATAAAAAAGACCGACGGGTGCAACCGTCGGCCGCGTATTCAACCAATAACTGTTCGATCCATTATTAATTATAAATACTATGCAAAAATAATGAAAAAAGTTTGCAGCGCAGTACTATTGATCCTAATACTATCAATAACCTGCCAAGGGCTCTATGCTCAGGAAAAACTCTCAACAAAGAGGGTAAATTTTGAAACCGGAAAAACAACTGCTTCACAAGCAGTCGAAAAATTCCTCTCCGAAAATGTAAAAGATCATATCTATTCGAGTGATGATCTTGAGGGTTACACTGTTCAGTCCACCAAATGTAAAAACGAACCGGTATTAGACTGTCTGAATAAAATTTTGAAAGATATTCCAGTAGAAACTTTAATTGACAATAACAGTGTTATAATTAGACCAAAAAAAATCAAATCGAAAGCTTCTAACACAGAGTTATCTGCAATATCAATCGCAAAAAAGGATACCATAAGCGAATCATCTGATATTCATACCATTGATGAAATAACCCTTAACGCCGGATACTATAGGGTATCCGACAAAAAGCGAACAGGAAGTATTGCTAAAGTATCCGCAAAAGATATAGAAAATCAGCCTGTCACTAATGTATTATCCACAATACAAGGACGCATGGCAGGTGTCAATGTAGCCCAAAACAGTGGTGTTCCCGGCGGAGGATTTGAAATTCAGATCAGGGGACAGAACAGTTTACGTACCGGATCTTTTACAACGCCTAATGGAAATATCCCTTTATATGTTGTTGACGGTGTACCCATCAGCGAGATTCCATCTTCCCAAATATCATCCGTAACCATGCCTAATGGAACTATAAACCCTTTAAACAGTATTAATCCCAACGATATTGAAAGCATAGAGGTTTTAAAGGATGCCGATGCCACTGCTATTTATGGTTCTAGGGGTTCGAACGGAGTAATATTGATAACAACAAAAAAAGGGAAGACAGGAAGAATACGTGTAAATCTTTCCTCAAATTATGGGATTAGTGAAGCAATATCTAATCTCAAGCTTCTAAATAAGGATCAATACCTACAAATGCGCAGGGACGCCTACGCAAACGATGGTATTTCAGCTTACCCTGCCAACGCATATGATATCAATGGCACTTGGGATCAGGAACATGAGACAGACTGGATAAAAACCCTGATCGGAAAAAAAGCAACGCTAAGTAATACCCAGCTTTCATTAAGCGGCGGTAATCAGACAACAAACTTTATGCTGAGCCTCGGACATAATGAACAGACTACTGTTTTTGGGCAGGGTTTTAAGTACAGCAGCAATACTTTTAATTCCAACATTTCACACCGTTCTGCTGACAATAAACTTTCCATCAGTGTTTCCAACATGTTTAGCCAACAGAAAAATAATCTGGTAAGAACGGACATGACAAGAAATGCATATATGTTAGCTCCTATTACACCTCAGCTTTACATGCAAGATGGCGGCCTAAACTGGCAGAACAATACTTTCACAAACCCATTGGCGGCGTATAATGCTTCTTATGATAACGACACAAAATTGTTCCAAACCAACTTGAATGCAGAGTATCGCATATTAAAGGATCTTAAGGTTAAATTGAATGCCGGACTTAATTATACTGCTGTCAATGAACTTTCACTGACACCAAATACCGTTTATAGCCCTTATTTAGCAACGGGTATGTCAAGTTCAAGCTCTCAGGCAGACAAAAAATCGCAGCAATTATTTTCCTTTATAGCAGAACCTCAATTAAATTGGTTAAAAAAATGGGGACGACACCAGCTAGATGCACTAATCGGTGGTAGCTTCCAAACAAGCAGGAGAAATGCAGATGAGAGGTTAGGAATAGGCTTTGAAAGCAATCAGTTCATTACAAATATTGGGGCTGCTAAGTCTGTCATGACCTTAGAAGATTCCAATATTGAATATCGGTATGCGGCTTTATTTGGCAGACTCAATTACCAGTTTGAGAACAGGTATATTGTAAATTTAACTGGAAGAAGGGATGGGAGCAGTCGATTCGGGCCAAATAATCGTTTCGCAAATTTCGGGGCCGTAGGAGTAGCCTGGCTTTTCTCAAACGAAGCTTTTCTAAATGGTATTAATTGGTTAAGCTTTGGAAAACTCAGGGGAAGCTACGGTTCTTCAGGAAATGACAATATCGGTGATTTTCAGTATCTTGATAACTATACCGTCAACTCTACATTAATCTATAATAATGCTACTGGAGTTGCTCCTTCGCGTCTTTATAATCCAGATTATAGTTGGGAGATCACCCGTAAAATGGAAGCAGCGCTGGAACTGGGCCTTTTAAAAAACCGGATAAATCTCACCACCGCATGGTACAGGAATCGATCTTCCAACCAATTGGTTGGATATCAGCTTTCAGCAGTTACGGGATTTAACAGTGTAATTGCAAACCTTGCAGCAACAATCGAAAATACAGGCTGGGAATTTGAGTTATCAGGGCGACCTATAGTTGGAAAGAACCTGCAATGGGAATCCGCCTTCAATATCAGCTTCCCGAGAAATAGATTAATCTCATTTCCAGGTTTAGCCGGATCAACTTATGCCAACCAATATATTATAGGACAACCAACAAATATTGTACGACTGTATCAATTACTTGGAGTTAATCCCCAAACGGGCCAATACCAGTTTACAGACTTTAATGGTGACGGGAAAATAACCACACCAGAAGACCGACAGGTTATTGAAGATATAAGTGTAAAATATTTTGGAGGTTGGACCAATACGTTACAATATAAAAACTGGGATCTTTCCTTTCTTTTCCAGTTTGTAAAAAAGAAAGCACGGAATTATATCGGTATAATGACCATGCCCGGAACAATGAATAACCAACCAGTACAGGTACTTGATGTCTGGTCACCCGAAAATCCAAATGGTACTTTCATGCCTTATAGTACTGTCAATACGAGTAGTCATAATCTACTTCGCTCAAGTACTGCGGCATATACGGATGCTTCCTTCATCCGTTTAAAAAATGTACAACTCGGATATAGAATTCCATTAAAAAGCGGACCTTTTAAAGATGTTAAGATTTACTTTCAGGGGCAGAATCTCTTCACATGGACGAAATTCTTCGGAGTTGATCCAGAATCTTCATCGCTAGGTTTTCTTCCACCATTAAGAACATATTCCTTTGGTATCCAATTTAACCTCTAAAATTTATAAAAATGAAAACTATACATTTTATTATATTAATTATTGTGAGCCTTGCAATTACTTCATGCGAAAAAATGATCGAAGTAAATATCCCCAATGATCAAATTGATAAGGAAACTGTCTTTAAGGACGTGCAAACTGCCAATGCAGCATTAGCTGCCCTCTATGCTGATGCCATGAAAAGTTCACCAATAGCAGGTGGAGATCTCGAAACCTATCTAAGCGCTTATACTGATGAATTGGATAACTTCACCACCGTTTCCTCAGACAGCAGGGATCTTTTCCTTAACCAACAGATAGATACCAATAGTATTGTATATAATGTCTGGGCAACGGCTTATAAACATATTTATTCTGCCAATTCTATTATGGAAGGGGTTACTGCTTCAACAGGAATTTCTGCATCAGACAAAAGATATCTGAGTGGGGAGGCATTGTTTGTAAGATCAATCATGTTGTTTTATCTCAGCCAGCTTTACGGTGACATCCCATACCCCGAATCAACTGATTACATGATCAATAATACCATAAATAAAACAAATTTTGCGCAAGTACTTTCAAATCTCGAAAAAGATCTGCTAAAAGTATCGTCTCTACTTGAAAATGACTATAGAAATTCAGAGCGTATTTATCCGAACAGGTTAGCAGCAAGATTGCTCCTGGCAAAAGTTTATATGGCAAAACAGGATTGGAATAAGACAGAAAACATATTGAAGGAAATTGCACAAAGTGGACTATATCAAATAGAGCCTGACATTACCAAAGTCTTTCAGAAAACTGGCAAACATATCATTTGGCAACTTAAACCAAACAATAATCTATCATTACCACAAGCTGGAATTTATTATTTTAATAATTCGGCACCTTCAAGCTATGCCCTAACAAATGCGCTGATCAATTCATTTTCAAATGACGATTTACGTAAACAGAAATGGATTGCACCTGTAGTCTTCAATGGAGTAACATACTATCGAGCGGAGAAATATAAAAACCGTGGAGGCAACAACCTAACAGAATACTCCATTATATTCAGATTGGAAGAAGTGTTTTTACTATTGGCAGAGGCGTTGACACAACAGGACAAGATTGTAGAAGCATTGCCTTATGTAAATGCGACAAGACAGCGTGCACAGCTAAATCTCCTGACATCATCCATTACAAAAAGTGCCCTACTGGATGAAATTCTGATAGAAAATAAAAGAGAATTTTTTACTGAGGTGGGACACAGATTCATCGACTTAAAAAGAATGGGAAAGCTTAATAACCTTCAAACAACAAAGCCCAACTGGAAGGACATACATAAACTATGGCCAATTCCCCAAAAAGAAATTCTACTAAACGATAATCTTAAACCACAAAATCCTGGGTATTGATAATGAAAAATATACTGCAATTAGTTTTGTTACTTGTAGGATATCTCGTGATATCTGCGCAAAAACAGCAAGACACCTTATCCAATTGGAGAGCAAAATTTGCTACTCTGTCAGATTTTGTAGTTCAATCAAAAAGTTCGAACTGGATTGGAATCAGAAAATTAAGCAAAAAGAACGGAGACAGTGTTTTTCTCGTTAATACGAAAGACCATGCACAAAAAGTATATAGGATAATGAATTCACAGATTACATTCCTAAATGATGAAGGCGTATTGGGAAGACAGGGAAATAAAGTTGTATTTCTCAATCTTATTACGGGTAAGTTACTAAACTTTGAAAATGTAATTGACTTTTATGTCCTAGAACAACAAAATAGCTATGGATTGTTATTCAATGACCATCATCTCAGGTTCTATGATATTTCGGGAAAGCAGCTTCTTGAAATATCAAAAGTAGATAATCTTGCTGCCACCGATTCTAAAAACACAATATATTTAAGCAAACAATATGATGGTAAATCCGAAATAATAGAAATAACGGGTTCATTGCATAAGGTTATTTACCAAACGGTTAATAAAATAAGGAAAATATCACTGGCCGAAACCCCAACACAACTTCTAATAACAGAGGCAACATCGGATAATGAACACGATAGGTTAACATTTTTGGAAACCGGATACTACAGTAAGAAAATATTGAGACTAGATATACCAAAAAATGCAGTGATCAAGTTTTCTGCAATACAGGACGGCAATTCTTATCTGATCAGCTCACGCGTTGCTGCTGAACAACACAGGGATTCTCTTGTGGAAATATGGCATGGAAACGACCCCTACATAAACGAACATTTTAAAATGTTTTCTAAACGAAGTTTTTGGATCTGGCACCCTAAAAGAAATAAACTGCAGAAAATCCCTGTACCCGATAATATTGAAATTAATTCGATCAACAATGACCGCTATTTCTTGACCTATGCTCCACGAAGGGGACACAATTTCATTACCAGTGAACCGGAACTAAATGCCGCCCAGATTTACGACCTAAAATTAAATTCTTATACTGATATTGGAGATATTAAACTGGTACGGAAAATGGGAAGAGAATGGCCGCAACTACTTAACCATTCAGTCTACGTATCTTCTGACGGCAAATGGTTTTTAGCCAGCCACGATGGCATAAAATGGTCGTTATATAACTCAAATGGAGAAAAAGAAACCGTAATTGAAAAGACGGGGTTGGAACAGCCCGTGTTCTCACAGAAATCAGATCATATTTATTTTGAAAGCCCTGATGATCTGTGGGACTTTAAAATACATCATAAAAAATTAAAAGCGTTGGAGATCGGCGTGGGAAAAATGATAAAAATCAAAAATTATAACCTTGAAAGTGATGGTTATACGGCTCTTTCTTTTTTATCTAAAGACAAATTTTTAGCAGAAATATACGATAGGGAAGAAAACGTAATATCATATCACCTCTTACAAAGGGCGAAAGGTTACGAGACAATATCCCCGACAAAAAATAGAATTCATAAGCTGATTTATGATTCCGCAATGACATCCTTTTATACCTTGGAAGAGAATTTTAATCTTCCACCAACACTGTTTTCCTATAAAACCAAAAATCAGAAGACCTTGCTTTTTGATGGTGATATTAAAGACAATGGAGCAAAAAAAATAAAGCAGGAGATTTATAGGTATTCTGCCGTAGGAAAGAACCTAAGCGGTATCCTGTTTTATCCATCCAACTTTGACCCGAAAAAGAAATACCCGATGATAGTTCGCATTTACGATATCCAAAGACATCTTTCAAATTCTTATCTTTCACCAAACAGGACATTTCCTGAAGGCTTACAATTCAGGACATTATTGGAACAGGGATATTTTGTTTTTTTACCTGACACAACGGTGGGGGAAAAAGGCCCAGGTTTATCAGCACTGGAATGTGTTAACAATGCTTTGGATGTGGTGTTGAAAAATCCTTACATTGACCAAAAAAAGATAGGTCTATGTGGGCAGTCCTATGGCGGTTATAAAACGGATTTCATCGCCACTAAATCGAACCGTTTTGCCGCTTATATATCCGGTGCAGGTATAAGTGATATTATTAACAATTTTTATTCATATAGTACTGACTGGAATAAACCGCTATATTTCATATACAATACCGTATATCAGATGGGAACAACCCCAGCCGATGATAAGGAAAGATATCTGGCTAATAATCCTATCCTTAGTGTTAAAAACGTAAATGCTCCTATACTTTTATGGGCAGGTAAAAAGGACGGGAATGTTCCCTGGACACAAGCGATGGAATTCTATACAGGTCTTCGACGTTATAAAAAAGATGTAATTGCCTTGTTCTACCAAAACGGCGGACACTCTTTTATAAATGACACTCCCGAACAGAGAGATTTGAGTGAAAAAGTAATGGACTGGTGGGATTACTTCCTGAAAGGTAGAAATGATATCGATTGGATCAATAAACAAATGAAAAAGGATGCCCTATAGGCATCCTTCTTTTTTACTGAATACTTCTACTGAGTTCTTGAGAACAGGTAGTTTCATCAGAACTACGAAACTTGTACAGCTGAGAAGACGAATCCTCATTCCAGGTACAAACTTCACCAGGTTGCTCATTACATTCCTGTTGAACGACATCACAATGGCTTCCGTTGATACGGTAGGTTGGCATTGCGGTCTTCATTGTACTGCTAGCATAAGCCCCCCCTAGTCCCATTGCTACAATAAGACCAGGTAATAACAATTTTTTCATGCTATCATAATTTAATTGGTTACTGCCTAATCTATTCAGGGTTTTCGGCAATTCCCTATATATCCCTATCCGCCAGTGCCTCCTTGAACCACTGGTTTCGTTGAATGTTAAATTTAAAAGCTCCGTCTCTAATCCTATAACGCTGTAGCTCGTTACCGATAAGTACATATAAATAATGTCCGTCACAGATCATAGATGACATAGATTTACCTTCTCTATTGCGTATATAAAAACTTCCGATATAATGTTGCTCGTCTGTACTGTAAACATCAATAATAGATGAATTCTTCCATGAACTTGATGGTTCATGCTTCCCTTTAAGATTAGAACGGTTAAAGATTAAGCCACCGTATAGCGCAAAACTTTTGTTTACACTCACCGATGGAGCATTCATCTTGTTGCGTCCATCGGAAAGTCTGATTACTGAGATATTAGCTCGGCTTGTTGTATCAATAGTGTTAAACCTATTTTTAACGCTTAAATCGCCATCCATCACAATGAACTGGTTCCGATAAAAGTAAGTGTAAACAATTTTATCATTTACAGGATCGTAATTCAATGACCCATCCACATCAAAGACACCATCTATCTGCTTTTTTAAAATTTCAGTCTTAAGAGATAACTTTGGATCTCCATTAAGGTCAAGAGAGGCAAAAGTATAATGATTGTCAGAACGTTTTTGCGTACGAATTCCGAACTTCATCGAATCTAGTACAATTAGCTGATTGAAATATGCATCACCATTGCTTATAGTATTTGCTGTTGAATCGCCCAGTTTACCTCTATAGATAACCGGAACATTTCCATCAAACAAATAATAATAAGGATACTTGACCTTAAGCTGCACATTTCTAAAGGTATGATCTAAATTATCCAAAGTAATCTTTGTACGGCGCATAGCAGCAAACCCGGTATCGATCTCAGTGATAAATAATGGTGTCGTCAAATTGCCAAGATAAATTTTACCATTTGTGATCCCCGCAAAATAATAGGAGTTAACGCCAAGATTATAAACCTTATCTTCAAAAATTGGATGCTGCAAAAAACGACGTGTAAAGTTATTTTCCTTTTTAATAATATTTTCCGAGGAAAGAAACATCATAACGACAACAAGACAACTGACAATTACTGTTCCTGCCGAAAAGGATAATATTCTGGTAATCATTGTTTCCCTGTTTCTCTCCAATAGGAAAATTGCAACAGCAGTTAATATAACAACGCAAATATTAAAGATCAGATGCCCTGTCCATCCCATTTTTTCTAGAATTCCCCCGCAGCTGCAGGGGACAAATTCACTATAAGTAAGGATAATATAAATGTAAATTGTAAAAGCGGCCATTAAGCCGAGCGATAGATACAGTCCCAATAAACGAGTATTTTGCAAACAGAGCAAAATCGCTACAATGAATTCAATGGTTATGATGCTATAAGAGACTACACCGGCATACGCACTTAATAAAGGGGATTGAGCAAGCTGCACCTGAAAATTCTCAAAGTCGAGTAACTTACTTCCAGCAGCATATACAAAAAGTAAGGCCAAAAGAATGCTGACCGTTTTTACAAAATATTTTTTTACGAAGCCTATCATAATCATTGGCATTGATTATGACAAATTTCGCTATTAGGGTAAAATTATATATTGACAATATTAACAATTATATACCAATATGTAATAAACTTATACCAATATGCAACAAAAGTATGTACAATAGTAACTTAAAATATTATAAATTAGCTAATCGAGGAATTGTTGTCAAACCAATTCCGTGACGAATGAAAGCCTTGTACATATTCTGATAGTCAAGAAATCTATTTTTGAATGCAACCTGCTTTAAGCTCATCTTCGTGAAAACAATATCCTGAACAGCCTCTATCATCTTCTTTTTTAACCAGAAGCTATAAAAGGAATCCCCAAAACATACTTTGCAGTCCCGTTGGAAATGATTGTAATTATATCCTTTTTTTTCTATAAATGTTCTCAATGTCTGCTTTTCATCAGAAATGTAAGAATCAAGTAAGTCCTTAACATAGGTTACCTCAGATGGGATATTTTTTATTTCGCTTTTAGGTAGGCATAAATCTACTATGTGCAAAAAGCTTTTCTTAATATTCTCTATCCGGTATAAACCTACAACTAAATGCATATTATCCTTATCTGTATATCTTGTTTGAACTGGTATTACATCTTTAAACAGCAGTTTTTTATGACTAAGGGCGCGCAAGATTTCGTTTACTGGCCGCTCATATATATTAGGCTCTGTAAAATTATAATAACCCAAATGATTTGCAATAGAAGCTTCGTTCGATATAAAATTTAGTTTTTTTAAAAAGGAGAAATAAAAATCTGTAACCACTTTGAAACGATTGGAAATTTCATGTAGGTCTGAGAAAAATCCAGCAGATTTTACGAAATTAAGATCGCAAAATATAGATAAGTTTTGCTCCGCCATAGCGTCCAATAATGAAACAATATAAAAATTCATCACAATCTATAAGTTGACATCAAAATTAGACCGATCTCAGGGATAGCAAAAATAAGTTTCCGTATAGTGTAATTTATGGTCTATAGTTTATATAAATCTAACATTTTTACCCTAATAAAGAAATATTTCCATGTAAAAAAATCATCTTACTTTCTCGCGCATACATTTACTAATTAATTGTAACAAAAAAGGACAGCCATTGGCTGTCCTAACGAGCATGCTCTCACTCTGGTAGTGTAAGGCCTTCGCCCTATTTTTACTGTAATACTTTTATAAATATAATATTATCTAACCGGACCGATAATGATCGGACCCAATTTTTTGTTGTTAAATTGAAAAGAAATTTGCTTTTCATTACCAAAACTGTCTACTATCCACACATCAAATTGTTGTGAAACTAAAGATTGGGAGGTATAATACAAGCGAAATTCTTTCTCGGCCAAGGGATAAAGATCGTTCGGTAAATAAGGTTTATAACCTGAATAATTTAAAATGCCCTGTCCATCGTTCTGAAAATAACGTATCCGGTAGGTATTACCTGTATAATTTCCGTTTGAAATGATAGAAAATCTGATCTCAACAGTTTCACCTATTCCGATTTCCTTTGGTACTGGCATCACCTTCACCTCAAAAGGGAAAACTTCCTGTACATCCAAAACCTCTTTATCACATCCGGAAAGTAACGTAATTCCCAGCATAGCAATAAAGCCTAGAAAAAGCGTTCCTATCGACATTTTCCACTTATTAATTAAATTTTTCATTTTATTCTCTGATTTTCAAAAGTTAAAACGTAAACCGACACCCGTTGAAGGTCTGAACCGCTCAAGATCTGTTCCCCAAAGCACCCTTATGCGACCTTGCAGCATAAAAACAATCCGGTCTGAAAGGTATGTCTCGAGCGACAATCTCCCGCTGCTCCCAAAAACAAATCCATTATTACTTTTTAGAAGCCCCCCATCCAAAAGGAGACTGTCTCCCCTATTGACAGATTCATAGCCCAGAACTCCAGTTACACCTCCATTCAGCGTAATAAATTTTCTTGAATCCGAGAGAAGCTTAACACTATAACCAACCTCTCCGATGAAGTCTTCTAAAGGAATTTCCCAATTTTTGTAGCCTACGGTCTTTCTTTGATATTCCACTCCCCAGATCCAATAGTTGCCATGTTTCGCAAAACTGTTCAGTGTCAGATTTAGATAGAAATTTTTGCCTACCCTTTCTGTATTTAGAAGTCCCGTATTAATTTCCAAAGATTTCTGTTTATAGACCATTCTCTGTGCATGTAATTTGATGCTCAAAATCGCCAGTACCAAAAAGATGATATATTTTTTCATAATTCGCTGCTTTATTGAGTGACTTTAATCTTCATTTCAGATACGGGCTTCGCGGCAACCAGATCCGAATTTTCAATTTCCAGAACCTGATTCCTTGCGCCATTCCTTTCAAAAATTTCAATTCTTAGCACCTGTTCATCGGTGATTGTGAACTGATCCAGAAGTATGACGTTGCCAGCGATTGAATTATCCGAGATTACTTCAAGACCGGGATATTGCCTTACCGGAACCAATTGCTTTTCCTGAGATACTGTTCTTTTCGCAATCTGTTTATCCACAATTTTGTAGGTACAGAAGTCAACGACAAAAGGTACATTGGATCTGTTCTTCACTTCAAGATGAAAATAAAACTTTCCATTGTGGACATAGATTCCCTTAAGAATTGACTGAATGCCATAGGATCTGGCAGCGATATGCCGTACATATCTTTTATTTTGCTGATAGATGGTTTTCAGTACAATTTCTGTTAAAGATGGTGGATTAAAACCGAGCTCTTCAAACTGAACGTTTCTTCCTTCCTCACGCTCAACATCAGTTTTCATTTTCTTTAGATCATAACTCAACGTATAAGGATCAGCATTATAAATAACATTAAAGCTATAAAATTGCCCATCCTCTGTGATCACGCTGAAATTGGTTTCCTCTGCAAAGTCCTTAATCGCGGCCTTTATACGCAGGACGTTCTGCGCATCCTCAGCTTTTTCCGCAATCAGATAATTCGATCCCAGGTCTGTGTACCTGATCGCTACCGGAAAAATCAGGTGGCAGGTTTTATTATAGGTAACTTCCAGCCTATAAGGTTCGACCCTTCCCGCTTCAAGAGACTGTTGTCCAAAGGTCTTGATGAACAGTCCTACAAAAAGCAGGATCATAAGTGTATTTTTGATTGACATCATAGATTGATTATTATTGTTGTTATATTACTTTTTTGTCAACAGGAGTACCGGATGCCCTGATCTCACTGTTACCTTAACAGCTCTCAGCTTCTTAGAAAAAAAGCCGGAAACTCCCTGTATCAGGCCCCGGCTCAGATCACTGGCAACCTGCTGGCCCGCAGAACGTGACATCGAAATATTCATTCCTGAACTTTGGCTCATGTTAGCCGCTATTTCTCCTGCGGCATTGATCTCATCTGTTCGTGGGACAAGGAGCCCAAGCTGACCGTCCGTGCCATAGACTAGAATCTCAACCGGAACTATATTTCCGGATACTTCAACTGCGCTGATCTTTAGCTGTAACCTGTTTCCCTGAAATTTGGTATCGGCAACCAGTTCGGTTCCTTTGGGAACATAATGACCGCCAATAGTTGCATTTTCGGATAACCTCAACTTTAGAGACCCGTCGCCTGATAATGTTTTTGTTTCCATTACCATTGCACGTATGCTGTTCCTGACAACATCGCTTTGAACAACTTGTCCTGGCGTTATAAAACCCATGTTACGATCTCCGATCCCATTTAAAATCTCCGATGCGTCCTCTTCCCGATAGAGGGCTGAGACGACACTCTTTTTCAGCACCTTCAAACTTTCGGTTTTCCCTTTTTTGCCTGGTAAAGCAGTTGTTTTAACTGCAGTTGAATCCATATTCTGTCCAACATTCACCGTACGGCTTGCGGGTCCACCATTTGCTGACGGAAGATAGCGCGAAGCCATTTCGTATGATTTTTCCATTAATGCGAGCTGATCCTTATAGGTAGGTGCCTGCGGGACATCTTTTTCTGAAAGCTTATCTTTGAGTTCATCTACCTGTTTACGAAGTGCCAATTTCTCACGGTCATCATCCCTGTAAAACGAGCCAAGCGTTTGCTGCGCATTCTGATAACTGCTCAACGAACTATTCTGTGCACCGCTCATCCCATATCCCCCTGAGCTTCCTGCAATAACCTTCGAAACTGGAGTTTCAGCGTTAACCGATGTGTCTGCACCACTCCAATAATCTGACAAAGACATCAGGGAATTACGCTTTGCCGCTTCCCTTTCCTCAACCATCTCTTTTTCATATGCCTTTTGTTTATCGGCCTGCAGTCCTTTATCCGTTGCCTCGGGTACGGCATTTTTTAAACCTTTGTCTTTATTTTCCTCACCACTATTTTTAGGCTTAAATATTAAGTAAAGACAGGCGATGAAAACAATGGCCATCAGGCCAAAGATGATGGGCTTTTTAAGCTTATCATTTTTTGAGGAACTACTTTCCGGATTTTCTGTAGAATCTTCATCCACAATTAAACTGATCCTCTTATTCTCTTTCTCTTCCATTGTGTATAGTTTTAGGATTTCTAACAGAATCTTTCAAAGAAGATTCATTATGAATTACTGCGGGCACCTCGATATGGCTTATATCGATTTTATCCCCTTTTCCCAGATCATAAAATACCTTGACCAGTACGCCTACGCCCATAAGTAGGTAGAAGGCGAATAGATAAAGTACATATCTGATCTGCTTACGGACGGGTAAATTCCGCCATCTCAGATCGAGCTTCTCAAGCTCATTATCAATTGTTGTTCTAATATTTTTCATTTTCTAAATTTTGAACCATAACGCCTCCCCCTTTTAAGAAGAGAACTAATTTTCTCTACCGCTCTATCACTTCCTCATCCTTATTGGAAAGGACTGAAAATTTTAAAATCTGGAAGCCCTGTGGATTGCTGTCTGACCGGACGCTATTGAGCAGATTGCATGATGTGACAAGGCTCCTTCGAGTAAGATTACTGGACCGGATGATAAACTGCTTGGCGTAGGTGGTGACAGAATATGGATACGAATTAAAATCACAGACCACACTGTCCACTTCAACTCTTTGCTGAATGTTCCCGGAGATAATCCTGTTATAATACCCCTTTTCAGAAAGGTCACGATAATAATCAAAAGCACTTTTATCCGCCAGGTCGAACGCCCGTTTCATATTGCTTTCAATCGCAGCTTTATCTGGTGCCAGCGTAAAAAAAAGCTCGTGGAACCTCCTGACATGCTCACGTGCCTCAACGGGGCGGTTTATGCTTGCATCCTGTGAGAGTGCCAGCATCAGCGATTTTCCCTGATCAAGAACATAAATTTTCTCCCGTTGTACCGATGCAAAGGAATATGATTTCCAGACTGCAAAAGCTGCTACCGCTAAACACAATATTGCAAAGACAATTGCGTATAGCCTGATCTGCTTGAAACTGTTTTCAATATTTCTTAATGTTTTGAATTCCATAATCAATTGCTTTTTTGTCCCTGTCCATTGCTTTTATTATCCAACAGTTCACCCCCGATATTCCCCACTGCAGCTCCGGCAGCGGCAGCGCCAACATTTCCTGTACGCATCGCAGCCTGACTGACATTACGGGTAAAGTTTCCTGCACCTCCAGCCTGAATGATCCAACTGGTAACAGTTGGAATGGTAAAGTATCCAACAATTCCTATGATCATAAAAATCAGATAAACGCTATTTTCAGGATCGGGCACAAATGAGGGATCACTTAAGAGCTCTATATCCCGCTGGACGCTCATGGCATTTATTTTCGCCAGCATTGCGCTGAAAAGATCAGCAACTGGAAGCCACAGATATACACTTATGTACCGTGTAAGCCATTGGTTGAGCGTACTCTGAAAACCATCCCACACAGAAATAGCAAAAGCAATGGGTCCGAGTATCGAAAGAACAATTAAAAAAAATGTACGGATCGTATCCACAACCAGTGCCGCCGCCTGAAATAAAAGTTCCAGTAATTCGCGCAACTGCTGCTTGATTTCCTGCTTTATATTATAAACCGCCTGATCCCTGTACATATTCATCATCGTTGCAATGTCTTCAAAAGACCAACCCAGATCATCAAGCTTTTTGTCGAATTCCTCGTCCGAGACCAGATAGGCCGTTGCGGGATTCCGCAACATCGCTTCTTTTTCCAGTACATCTTTTTGCTGTTGCAAAGTGTTTAGATCCAGAACCTGTCCTTCCAGCATAGAGTGTGTACCCTTAACAATTGGGCTAAGTACACCGTTAATTGTCCCCAATACTATCGTCGGGAAAAACATGATGCAGATGCCTATTGCAAAAGGTCTCAGTAAGGGAAAAACGTCAATAGGTTCCGCCCGGCTCAGTGCCTGCCAGACCTTTAACGCCACATAAAACAGAGCTCCCAGACCCGCAACTCCTTTTGCGACAACTGCCATCGTTTCCGACATCGGGATCATTTCATCATAGAGGCCCCGAAGGATCTCATGTAAATTATTAAATTCCATAACCGTAAGAATTTATTACCAATATTTTTGATTAGCTGTACCATATAAGTCCATGACACGCTTGGTGTCATTCTGCTTTTTTGCACGCAGGATACTGACAGAGATATTTTTGTTCGTAAAATATCTTACCAGGCTATGGTACTCCTTTACCTCCTTGTAGACACGGTCTATAATTTCCATACGCTCCTTATCATTCAGTGAAAGGCTGCTGGAACTTACGATCTGCTTCAGTTCCTTGAGCAGTTCTGTACTCTCATTCAGCAGCGATGAATACCCATTTCCAATTGCTACCAGTTCCGCTGCAGAGAAATTTTTGTCGTTCAGCATACGGGAAAAATTATTGACATAGAGATTACTGACATCCCCGACCAAAAGGACGGTCTGTTGCACTTTTCTCGCATCTTTCACCAGGTTGTTGACGGCCTTTAATTTGTCATAATACTCTTTGCCTTGTTCATAGACTTTTTTGACTTCGTTAAAATTCTTCACCACATTACTTACAGTATTTGAGGTCTGTACAATCTCATTGGCGCTGTTCAGAACACCTGAGATCAGATTGCCCGGATCAGTTACAACCCATTGTGCTTTTACTTTTTGTGTTATGGTAATTGCCATTACCATAAACACGGTCATTAATAAATTTTTCATTTTTTTAAATTTTTAAGATTGTTTAATTATTGGGATGATCGCCGGGCGTTAACCCTTTGATCTTTTTCAGTGAGATTTTTTTTATGGCGGCTTCAACATCCCCGCCCATTTCATGCGCTAGATCCATCACTTCCATTTTCTCCGATTCCTCCGTGGTGTATGCCAGATACTCCTGCTCGCTCACTTCTGTCGCATAGACCGCTGAATGCGTTCCTCCAAGTCCTATCCATACTTCCTTATATTTCCGGTTCGGATCATTGTCCTGATTGATCGAAAGTATCTGCGATTTTTCCCGTTCTGTAAGCCCGAGCATATTCTGGATCTCGTCAAATTTATTGGCGTATTTCCGCTGATCGAGTAGTATCTTGCAGTCACTGTTGTTGATGATTGTTTCCTTGACTATGGGAGACTGTATGATATCATCGACTTCCTGCGTGACCACAATCGCCTCACCGAAAAATTTCCTGACGGTCTTAAATAAATAGCGGATATATTCAGCCATTCCTTCCTTAGCGATTGCCTTCCAAGCCTCCTCTATCAAAATCATCTTACGGATACCTTTTAACCGACGCATCTTGTTGATAAAGACCTCCATAATGATGATCGTAACCACAGGAAACAGGATTTTGTGATCTTTGATCGCATCAATTTCAAAGACAATAAATCTCTTATTAAGCAAATCAAGCTCTTTTTCTGAGTTCAATAAGTAATCGTATTCACCACCTTTGTAATAGGGTTCAAGAACATTTAAAAAGTTCGCCAGATCAAAATCTTTCTCCCGAACTTCCTTGTCCTGAAGGACTTTTTTGTAATCCCCTTTGACGTATTCGTAGAATCCATTAAAACAGGGTATCTCATTACTGTTTTTAATCCTTTCGATATATCCTGCGACTGCATTGGACAATGCTACTTCTTCGCTTCGCTTTGGTGCTTCATCATCCCTTTTCCATAAAGTCAGGATCAAGGTCTTGATACTTTCTCTTTTCTCGATATCAAAGACATTATCTTCGGTAAAAAAAGGATTGAACGAGATAGGGTTATCTTCCGTATAGGTGAAATAAACCCCGTCTTTTCCCTTAGTCTTACCTTTGATCAGTTCGCAAAGCCCCTGATAAGAATTACCCGTATCTACTAATAGCACATGAGTTCCTTGCTCATAATACTGTCTCACCATATGATTGGTGAAGAATGATTTTCCACTTCCATTTTTTGGGTGGGCTGGCGGGCTACTCAATTAAGAATAGCCCGCCAACCCCCAGATGGCCCTAAAATGAAACGGTTTCTATTGCTCGTGATCCCCTTTTTCATCGGCAAGTCACTGATATCCAAATGCACAGGTTTGCCAGTCAGCCTGTCCGCAAGCTTGATCCCAAAAGGAGAAAGTGAATCCTGATAGTTGGTCTCCTGCGTAAAAAAACACAATGCCGGTTCGATGAAAGTGTAAAAGGATTCTTCGGCTGGAAAATCGCCGGCATTGCCCGGAATTCCCGCCCAATATAGAGTGGCGGCATCTACTGTGTTATGACGGGGTTTACATTCCATAAGAGCAAGTGCACTTCCGACATCATTTTTCAGATTACGCAGATCCTGTCGGTCTTCACTCCACGCAAATACATTATAATGGGCCCTGATCGATGGTGAACCGTGGGAGTGTGCTTCATTCAGATAACGCTCTATCCATTCTTTATTGATCTGGTTCGCCCGGCTATAACGTGCCAATGAGTGCATATTTCTGGCGGACTTCTCAAATTTTTTGAGGTTTTCAGAACTATTATCGATGAACAGGTACTGGTTATAGATATGGTCGCAACTGAGCATCAGTCCCACAGGACTGGCAAAAGACAACATACAGTCACTGCGATCTGTGGAAAGCCTATCATAGCGATGGCAGTCTGAAACAGCTCCGGGAAGATCGTCTGTACTGGATAAGGTATGAAGTACCATCCTCTTACTTCCGATCCTAAGTTCCTCTGCTCCCAGAGCCATATCCTGCAGAACGGGATTGGCATCACGTGACAGTGTAAAATACTGTTCAAGGATTCCGGTTTTCATTTCGCTCCCCAATATTTCAGCTTCACTCAGCTGATCCATTGTTATATGACCACTGTCATTGATGATACGCTGGAACTGGCTTACCGATTCTAGGAAACGACGCATTCCTTCCTTATCCTTTATTTCTTTGGGAACAAGATTTCCCTTGCACAAGCTGCTAAAATTGCTCTGGGACTGCATCCGTGCCTTTGTCGTTTTCGTCAGAAAAATATAGCAGTAGTGGTTCAGAAACGGCCGCTCATTAAAATGCAGCTGGAAAGAACGTGACAAAAAACTGTGTTCACTTTTTTCAAGATCCGGCTGGTAGTTTTCCTTTAGATACCAGTCCTGTTTGTGCAGGATACTATAATCCGGCAAAGTCTTGATCGCTTTACTCCATGAGGAATGAATGGATTCGTACACATCCGTGCCCACCGTAAAAATTTCCGGTAGCCTTACACGGAAACACACGGTAAGGTCTCCTTCTTTCGATATAATACAATCGTTCTCAATTGCAAGGAGAGGAAAACGGCTTTCTAAAGTAGTTGTTTTAGAGATATTTCTCATGATAGCCTTGAAGATTTAGTGTTAAAATTTTGGATTTTCTCACCTTTTGCAACTGGGTATTTAAGGTAAGATTGGACAGGTTTACGGGTGATGATAAATTGTGGATGCTTTCTTTTTGCACCTAGCTTCATCAGCCCATGTTCACCGTACTTGTTGTTCAGACTGAAAGTTTTCCAAACAATCAGCGATGCAGAAATACAGCCGACCGAAAGGCAGATATACATATTTACATCAGCCATGTACAGCACCATAACCAGGATCAGGACCAATAACAATCCTCCGGCAAATCCGAAGAGATACTGCGCTTTCAAACCTTTAAATTCAACTGTACAGCCGATACCCTTATTGATATTCCAGGTTCTCATTTCAGTATGATTTAAAGTTTAGCGTTCCCTGCACGATATGCAGGTCATAGTTGGCGGTAAGTACTTCGATCTTTTTCTTGGGTACTTTTCCCGAATGTTTATCGACCAGCACCTCTTTCTGCATTTTGACAGTATGCCAGTCAAGATCGCGGCTGAATTTGTTCAGGATATCACTAGGATAGCTGCTCAAAAGAAACTTTCCCTTCGTATTGGATAGACACAATAGCAGAGATTCAAAATCATGTTTGCTATACCCATCGTAATGACCGCAGTCACTGTTAAAATAAGGCGGATCACAGTAGTGAAAAGCCTTTTCGTGATCGCGTGAATTGATGATCCTAATGGCATCTGTATTTTCGATCTGAACATTTTGAAGGCGTATTGCATAATCTTCACAGAATGACGCACGCTTATTGCTCAATCTTTTGGAAGAAGTCTGATTCCGTACATCGTAACCCCATGAATCGCCGATCTTTGCGCTGAAAGACTGGTTACATAAAACCCAGACTGCCCAGGCCCGTTGTAATCTGTCAAAGAGATGGGGATTGTTATAGATCACAAGCGCATCACTATGGAGCGACCTGCTGTGTAGTGTGATCCTTATCATTTTTTCCAGTTCAACAAACTGATTTTTCACCATCTCATAGAAGTTGATCAGCTCACGGTTGTAATCGTTGATCACCTCAACCTCAGATCTCGGTTTCGACCAAAAAATTGCGCCTCCTCCCACAAACGGCTCTACGTAGGTATAATGGGGTGGAATAAGCGGAATAATGATCCTGGCCAGCTGTTGCTTTCCGCCATAATAGGTCAATGGCGTGACCATCTTATTTTTTGACATAATTGAAAAAATTTAAGTGGGTTAGCCTAAAGGAAAAATGATCTTAAGATGGTCGCTGCTACGATCAGGAATATACAGGCACCGAACCAGCTCGCCGCTGTCTTTGAAGTGTCAGGGTCGCCCGAACTGAATTTGTTGTACACTTTCACGCCGCCGATCAGTCCGACCACAGCACCGATAGCATAAATCAGCTTCGTGGCAGGATCAAAATAGCTTGTAACCATCTGCGTTGCCTCCTGAATACCTGCAGCGCCATTTCCTTGCGCAAAAGCCCCATTGCTGATAAGCGAAATAAACAGCAACGCCAGCAGAATTTTTTGTCTTGATTTTTTCATGTTTCATTACATTTTAAGTTTGTAATACCCGCCTCTGCGGGCTTGGAAACAAAGGTGTTGCAGATAGTATCGGATTTGGGGGCAGGTGGTACGAGACGTACTAAGTTTGCCGTTATTGTCCTAATCGGAGTTCGGAAAAAGCCATAAAAAAACCGCCAGACTTGAAAGTCTGGCGGCTGTATTGCCCTAGGCTACATTTTCCGCCCCTTTTTATTTTCTTTCCTTTCATTGTCTTTAACTGCTTCCCTGATCGGCTGTTTAAGTCTATTTTCCGAGATAATTTCATCAATTCCAGATTTATTCCACGGCACCAACTCGGCCTTAAAGTCAAGTCTGAGGCCCGTTTCTTTCAAACCTTCCATCTCCTCCCATCCATTTCTTCGGTTCCATCCCACCGGATCAAGGGTTCTTGAATAAGGAATTTCAACAAAAATTAAATCTATGGGGTAGTCCAGTATTTTATCCCATTCTCGATCTCCTATTTCAAAATTTTTGGGATCGTAAGGAAAGGCATAGACATTTTTATCCTCAACATACCAATCCTCCAGATCATCAAAACGTATACCCATTGTTGATAGAACATCTTTAGGCCTCAAAAGATCTATCCGTGCATCTGCATAAAAGATGTGTCCTCCAATTTCAACCGTTGGAAGTTCTCCATGTTTAATTCTTCTTGTCAGTGCCTCCTGATCGACCATGAGCTCAAAATCAGTCAGCAATAGAATTTCCTCAACAGCCTTATTGTACTTTTCTGCCATCTCCCTAGGGGCAAGCGTTACAAACTGTGGAGGAGTTATAGTTAAATTCTGTCTACTCGTCTTGTCGAAATGATCAAAGCGGTATCCCTCTTCCTCCAGATCGATCATATCTTCTAATGTGTAACGGGTTTCGGGGTTGACCCTTTCCCGAAATTCGAATTTCTCCACATCAACGATAAACTCGATTCCGTAATCTGGATCTGTATAGATCGGTAGTTCTTTTTCCATAACTCAGCTTTTATTATTTTTATTAATTTAATTGCTGAGCTAAATTCTATCGTACAGTTAAATATTTGGTGAATTGCAGAATATTGAGGTACCATTTTTCCTTAATTTTCCTATCTAATTTCAAAATTTTGGCCTCTTCCCTTTCTTGGGATTCTCTATTGCTGATTTTTCATTTTTGATCAATAATTTTTTAGCTTCTATTTGATCTTGCGAATGATACAGTTCGAGATATTTATTAATGGGAAGAAGTCTGCTCAATATAGAATTACTGGATATATTATTCGCTTTATCGACTAAATTGTCAATATGTTTCATTGCTTCATTTACACCTGACTGCTTCATATTGCTGGCTGAATGTTCAGAAAAAGGAATGATCACCTGTGCATTGTACGGTTTGTTGTTTTTTTCATAGATTATGGTCAGGTCTTTAGCAGGATAGCCAGTGTCATTGCTACTCGCAATAATATAATTTCGGTATTCCTGCAGAGTAAAATCAGGATCATTTTCTGAGATCACGATCAAGGTCTTCAGATCTGGATTTTTAACTGTAAAATCACTGTTTAATAAAGCGGTTCCATTGATCTGTTGTTGTGACGGTTCGGCAAAATGAAACATTTTAAGATCCTGATAATATAGTTCAAGATCTGTAAGGAAATGAAAATTATTGATAACTGCAATTGGATCTAAGTTTGTAAGATCCGGAACTTTAAACTCTATTGAATTTTCGACCGTTTGATCTCGAAGCAGATCGACGATATGGCCATCATTCATATTGCAGTATAAGTAATAGCAACTTTCATCATCAATAAAATAATCATACCGATACGCTGTTAATTTGATACTATCCATATCGCCGTTCAGTGGTCGAAGTGAATTAGCAATAGCATCTATTTCATAAACTATACCCGCAATATCAATTTTTACACGTTCGCCAGATACCCTTCGTCTGAGTACCTCCTGATCCACGATGATGTCAAAATCAGTTTTATTTTTAATGTCATCCACGCTACAGCCGTATTTCCGCATCATACCTTCTGGATCAATCTCAGCAATTCTTGGAACGCTTACTTTTACTGTTGACTGAGCAAATTCTTCCTTACTTTTTTCGGATTCATGAAAGATATCATCAGCGGGACCTAAAGATCTTTCCGTAGGAGTATTTTTATTTATTTTACTGTAAAAAAATTCGTAATGGGTAAGATGATCAAGCATTTCGTTGAAAAACAACAAATTATTTGGATCATTTTTTTCAATTAAAACTAATCTATCAATATCAAATTGAAATTTGGTTCCGCATAGTTCAATTACTGGTAGGTTTGCTTCCATACTTTCTTTATTATTTATGAATATCTAGTTAGATCCCTCTACCCTTTTTCCGGGATTTCCTCGGGAACTGTGCCTCATTATTTTCCAGCCTTCTCAAAGCGACCTCAGATAAGATCTGGCCCACAATTTCTTTAATCGGAATGGGAACAGAAACTGAGGCATCTTGCTGGAGGTCGTTTTTATTGGTCACTTCTGCTAACCAATCAATATAACCTCTAGCATCATCCATATTGACAGGTTCCATTTTCCTGTAGCCTGCACTTTTAGAGTCATCAAGTCCGATGTAAAATCCGTAATCAGGAAAATCAAGCTTATCATAAACGATGATTATGTTGTCCATTGATTTTTGGGAAACATTATTTTTATGACTGGCTATTATCCGGCCTTTGTATTCTTCGATCACATAATCGGGATCATCCTTTGCTATCATAGCTCCTTTTTTTTATTGTTACTGATTAGTGCTTTAAAAATTCAGTATCAGATAAAGTCTCCGATATTAAAATTGTCCAGAGCATTATTCTGGTTCTCTTTCGGAATGACATTATGCTTTTCCGATAGCGACTTATCCAAAAGCCTGGCGATCTTCTGCGAAGCCCCATCGATGGACTGTTGCATCATCGCAAGAAACTCCGTTCCCTCCATTTTGTGGAGGATGTCACTTGTTTCTTTTTCCTGGGCTGCATCCAGATTGTCCTGCTTCAACAGGTCCCCAACTTTTGTAAGTTCATTTAAAGAAACTGCCTGCCCAAACCGGTCATCATCCTCTGGAATATTATCGGTTTCGTCAGGTTCCTCAATATTAGAACTGGAGACATCTTCCTTTTCCAGGTCATTTCTGGTTGGATCTTCGTTGCCCTGATCCGCCTTATTTGTCAACATTTGTTCGATTAACTTTTTCCTATTGGCAAGCCAGGCGGGTGTTTTTGCTTTTTCAGGAATTGTGACCTTCCCTATCACATCCGGTTCAGCTATCTGCTCAACCTTTCGAAATATTTTCCGCTGTGGTTTTATGAACCTAACCTTATCGACCAGCAATAGTATAATCACGACAATTAGGCAGAACAATATTACGGTCTGTATTAAAGTTTCCATGATCTTAAAAAAGTGGCTTTGATTTGTCCTTGAACTCCCTGACGAGCATTTCTTCAAAAAGCGTGAAATGATGTCTTAATATATTATCCAGCAGCGCATATAACGGGATTTTATCCTCACCGATCACATTGGCGATCCTGGCTAATCTGGTATGATGCTCTACGCTGACATAGATGCTCTTATCGCCACGTTTATCCATCAAAATATCTGATAGGAAAAGTGATTCGTAATTCACATTTTCATAAGTTATCTGCTGATGTACTTTTACAGTAACTTCAACCTTTTTCTGTTGCTTTTTCATCTTATAAAATGGGTTTAAATTTTTTATTGAAATACTCGGTAATCTCATCCCCATATTCTCGGAAATGATTTTCCAGTATATTGTCTATATACGAATACAGGGTTATTTTTTCCTCACGTGTTAACTGCACTATGCGCAGGAGCCGTTCGTGATATTCAGATCGGATATAGACAACCTTTCCACTCCTCCCGGTTGGAAAACGGTTGACAAGAAACAGTTCTTCGTAATCCATTTTTTTACCGGATCTTGGTCTGGACTTCTCAACTTTAACCGTTGGCATTATATCTCTATCGGCGGCTTTCTCTGGATTTGCCTCTGGCAAAGGCTCATCGCCACTCATAATGTTCATCAGGTACTCCTCATCTATGATGGGCTTCTCAAATTCTTTACGATCTTTCTTTATTGCCATCTCAGATATGAATTATTTTTAAAAATTCTTTAACAAATTCATCTACACGCGTAGCTTTTAAAATCTGTAAGTCCGCAGGTAGCAGCGTGGACTTGAAAACATAGCTTCCTGTGTCATCAATTTCTTTCCGAAACCGCTTACTGTCCATGATCCTTGTTGCCATACTCTTCAGTGATAATCCCTCTATTACAGTTTGATAAGAATCATAAAGACCTGTCTTTTCCCTACCATCAACCTGATTCCAGAATAGAAACAGTGATTGCTCAATGGCATTTTTGTTCTGTGCGGGAAGTTTCAGGAAAACCTCACTGAATGCCAATGTACTCTCAACGACCAGCCGGTCTGCGGTAATTGGCGAAAAAATATAGTTCATGCCCTTTAAAGCACCGATAACGCCCTGCGTATTTGCAGTTCCAGGGAGATCGAAAAAAATAATATCCGGCTGAACGGAGCTGCTCTCACAGTAGTCAAAGGCTTTTTCAAGTGCGTTCTCCGCCTTACACTTTATGATCGGATAAGCTTTCTTATTGATCGTATGGAATTGTTTAACAGCCAATTTTTTATGGAAATCGCTTTCCATAATTGTCCGCTTATCTCTTTCGCGCATACCGAGAAGGCTGTGCTGCGGAAAATCGCAATCCAGTACCACGATATTATATCCAAGCCGATAATGCAGAACGCTCGCAAGAAGAATCGTCATTGTCGACTTACCAACTCCGCCTTTCTGCGCATAGATACTTACCTTTAAGGTTTCTTTCTTTTTTTCCATATTATATTATTTTATAGCTTGTTAATTTTACAGTTGTAGCAAAGAGCAAGAACCTAAGTTTACAAATGCGTCGTAAAATATATGTATAGTCAGTATTGCAGATTTAAAAAAGACCTTGCGTAAAGCCTTATATCTTATTTGTAAATCATATGTACTTCTTAAAATATGGTAGGCTGGTAAAAAAACTTGCTCTATTTATGACCTCATATTTTACCACTTTTATGCTTTTACACTTTTATAGTTTTATGCTTTTACAGTTTTAAAACCTAATACTTTTATGATTTTACTATTACTTGCTTTGTAAGACGGTCAGTTTACCATAGTTCTTACTGACATGCTCTATGCAAAAGAATGCAACTGTAGGGGCTGTAAAGCAGAAGCTTTACTACCTTTCCTCTTTTTACCTACGGTTTCCGAAAGCTCTTTATGATGCGAGCTTTATTCTATTCTTTCTCATATCTGTTCCCAAGAACAGAGCAAGTTGTGTTTTGAGTGCCTCAAAACTCGTTTTGTGCCCCAAAACTACTTGCTCTGCCGAGGGCTGGGTAATCCTCCGAAGTCGGATTTACCTTTTATGTTGTCTTAGATATCTTATGAATCAGTAGGAAAAACTAGGTTTTTAATGGCTCATGAGCTTGAATGTTAATCGCTTTCAATTAGGTTTTGAAAAAAAGATATGACAACAAATCGGAAAGGAGGTCGAAAACCCAAAATCGACAAGGCAACCCATCGTTATGTTTTCCGCCTCACGGATACAGAAAACACGAGATTTTTAGCATTATTGGATCAATCAGGACTTGACAATAAAGCTAAGTTTATTGTATCTCTATTGTTTGAAAGGAAGATAAATTCGGTGATTATAGATAAAGGAGCAATGGATTACTGCACAAAATTAACGCAGTTTTTTGGTCAGTTCAGGGCAATCGGTGTTAACTATAATCAGATCGTAAAGATCCTGCACACAAATTTCGGTGATAAAAAAACAGTCTTTTATATAGGAAAACTTGAAGCGTTGACCATAGAACTCGCTAATATCTGCCGGGAAATTTTGATCCTCAGCAAAAAATTTGAAAACGAACATCTTGCTAAAAAACAACATTTATGATCGCAAAAATAGGTCGTGGCTCAAAAATATATGGTGCACTGCTATATAATCATAACAAAGTTTTACGGGATAACGGTCAGATATTACACATGAACAATATGCTTGAAACGCCTGATGGAAACTATACGACAGGACAAATATTAGCTTCATTCGTCCCGAACCTTGCAGCAAATAAGAACACAGAAAAAACTGCAATCCATATTTCGATCAATCCAGATCCGCATGATATTTTATCGGATGACGACTTCATCAACATTGCAAATGAGTACATGACCAAAATGGGCTATGCTAATCAACCCTATGTGGTTTTTAAGCACAATGATATCGATAGAACACACATCCACATTGTATCAACAACAGTAGATGAAAACGGAATAAAAATATCTGATGTTTTTGAGAAGAAAAAATCAATGGAAATCTGCCGCCAGATTGAAAAAAAATACAAATTAATTCCAGCAGATCAAAAGATAAGTTCTGATGAGCGTTTTTCGTTCACCCCTGTTGATCACAACAAAGGAAATATTAAAAGTCAGATTGCGTCGATTGTCCGTTACCTACCTGCCTATTATAACTTTCAAAACCTGGGTAGCTACAACGCTCTCCTTTCACTTTTCAATATTAACGCCGAACATATAAAAAAAAATTATAAAGGCGAGATCAAAGAAGGATTAGTTTATAGCGTTCTGGATGCTGGCGGTACTAAAATAGGTAATCCATTTAAAGCATCCCTCTTCGGAAAACAAGCGGGACTTATAGCTCTTCGATCACATTTTGAAAAGAGTAAAATACTACGTCCCGAAATTAAAGAGAAAACCAGTCTGATTATTTCTGCGGCCTTAACAATAACCAGCAATGAAAAGGAGTTTACCACTTATTTAATAGAGCACGGAATAAATACAGTAATCAGAAGAAATGAACAGGGCAGATTGTATGGAATTACCTTTATAGATCACAATACCGGTCATGTATTAAACGGTTCACATTTGGGCAAGCAATTCTCTGCTAACGTATTCCAAAAGCTGTTTGCCGACAACAAACTCAGTGAACCGCCTAGCAACAAACAAACCACACCTCCAAATCACACGAATATAAATATGATATCTCTTAAAGATGAACTCCATCCGCTATTCGATTTTATGATAAACAGCGGAAGTTTAATAGGTGAATGGGGACTGTTGGATTCACTTTTGTTAGGTGGAATGTCCGAAGATCCAGAGGAACAGATATTTGAGTTCAACATGAAAAAAAAGAAGAGAAGGAGAAGGCAGAGCAAAAACTAAGGCGTAAAAACAAGCAAAGCGCTGATACAAATATGAGCATACTAAGAAAGATTGAAACTCCTTAGCTTCGCTTAGGTCGGAAATATTTTAAAAAAAAGAGTGCGATTAAAAAAAAATTAATACATTTACTAAAGAAAAAAGGAAATGGTGTTCTTCCTTACCCAACCGCTCTAAAGAGCTGATGACGCCTGATTAAATTAGATGTATAACATTTTAATCAGGTTGAGCATGCTTCTAAAACAATCTTCAAACGCCCATAACAATTTATATTTTGTTTATCATAGGATGATAAACCATCTTTATTTGCGTCGGATGATCTGGTGTAATCCTATCCCTATATACAATTTCAAGCAACCTTACTTTTCGGGAAGATATCAATCTGTTTCATGTCTTCAGCCGTATTCAATCACTAATTGATATCTATTAACAATTAAATCCAAAATACTATGGAATCAATAAAAAAAATCTTAATCATGGTTGACGAAACTCCTTTGTCACAAAATGTTGTAAAATGTGGCTATACTTTAGCCAAGCAGTTGACAGCTGAAGTTGCTTTGCTGCATGTTGAAAATTCCAAAGAATATCATATGGATATGCTTACAGAAGTTAACCCCGCCGAATCCGATAAAACATTTATGCAAAACATGCACTATCTGGAAAACCTTTCTATGAAATTCTCTGATGGAGTACAAACAAAAATCTTTGTAATGGACGGACGAATAAAAGAGAGTGTTCTATCTGCAGCCAGAGAGTGGAATGCCCAACTAATTGTTGCCGGCACGCACGAGCGTAAAGGTCTTGGAAGACTATTCAAGGAAAGTGTAAGCGAAGATATTCTACATTCATCACCTGTTCCAATGCTGATCGTACCCGAGAAAAATAAAACAATGCAAAATATGTAGATCATGGGTATAAGACAATTATTACTGGATGTCGATAAAGCCAAGGACCTTCCCGATATCACTGAAATTGCCACGGCTATAGAAAGCATAGAGCAGGTAGAAGGACTGAGCATTGTGGTCAACGAAATAGATATGGAGACAGTCGGTATGGAAATTACTGTTGAAGGAATCGATCTCCCCTATGACGACATCGTAAATGCCATCGAAAAAACAGGAGCTGTTGTACACAGTCTTGACCAGTTGCTTGCTGGCAAAAAGATGATCACACCCGTTCACCGCACGCGATGAAAAATCTGTTTAAAAATAACCTTTTTGCATTGCTGTTGGGATTGATAGATGGAATTCTCACTGTTCTGGCACTGGTGACCGGTCATGTCCTAACATCTGAAGGCATGCCGATCACTTTATCGCTGGCATTGAAAGTAGCATTTGCCACCACGGTATCAGGAGCCTTTATCTATTTTTTTTCAGAATATTCACGCCAGCACACCCACCTGATCCATGCTGAAAAACAGCTTAATCTTGCATCGCACGGCAAACTTGCCACAACGCAGCTCGGAAAGCGGATACTGAAAGATAGTCTGCGGGGCGTTATTATTTCTTCCATTTGCAACTTTTCAAGTGCGATGATACCAATGATTGTTGCACTGATTTTTCCTACTATGCAATGGATAGCCCTTATAATAGCCCTTATCATGCTCGTGACAGTAGGCATCGGTATTGCCCATCTTACTTATGGAAGCGCTACAAAGTGGTCAATTTCACTGCTGGCAGCAGGATGCTTTGTAGCCTATATCGGATATAAACTAAATGTAATTTAAAATGTCACATAATCTCATTATTTTAGGTCTAGCTGTTCTTTCAGACTTTTTTGTAAAACTCAAAGATTTAGATAAACGTTTGCTTCTTTACATCAACCATGCACATAATGATGCACTGGATGAGGTCATGTACTGGGCAAGTAATAAGTGGTTCTGGGTCCCACTATATCTGGCCCTTGCGTTATTTTTAGTAAAAGTATATAAAAAACGGAGTTTGTACATCTTTGTTGCGATCGCAATAGCCATTACATTAGCTGACCAGATATCATCAGGACTGATTAAACATCTTGTTCAGCGTCTCCGCCCTTCACATGAGCCCTTGCTCATACCATTGATACGTCTCAGTAAAGCAGGTCCCGGTGGTCTTTACGGTTTTGTATCCTCCCATGCTGCCAATGCAATGGCTTTAACTGTACTACTTTCCATAATTCTACCCCCTCATCATAAAGATATAAAAGTCAAACTTTTCATCTGGATGTTACTGGTGAGCTATAGTAGGATTTATAACGGTGTCCATTACCCCTCTGATGTCTTAGGCGGGATAATCGTGGGAACTGCTGTAGGACTTATCATCGGATTGCTTACCAAACGATTTGTACTCAAAGAAGTTCCCGAATCTAAAAATTCACTCCTTTCATAAGATTATAGACTATCACAAAAATCCAGAAATTCTCCAAAATTCAGATTTTACCTTTAAGCCATGAAAATTTTGATTATCGAAGACCAAAAGGAACTTGCAGAAAATATTTCATCCTATCTCAAGGGTGAAAATTATGTCTGTGAATTTGCATCTGATTACCAGGAGGCTATATTTAAAACGGAAGAATATAATTACGACTGTATCCTGCTCGACCTTATGCTGCCCTCCGGAGATGGACTCAGCATCCTGGAAAATCTTAGATCGAGAAGCAAACAAGATGGCGTGATCATCATTTCAGCAAAAGATGCTATCGAGGATAAAATAGATGGTTTAAAACTTGGTGCAGATGATTACCTGGCCAAGCCCTTTCATCTTTCTGAACTTGGTGCACGCATCTACTCGGTTATCAGACGTAAACATTTTGGAAGTACGAATGGTATATATGTTAACGAAATTTACATCGACCTGTTGGCAAAAACAGTAAGAGTCAATAGTCTGCTTTTAACATTGACAAGAAAAGAATTTGATCTGTTGCTTTTTCTTGTAGGTAATAAAAACAAGAACATCTCGAAAGTTGCCATTGCGGAACATCTTTCCGGTGAAATGGCCGATATGATGGATAATCATGATTTTATATACTCCCACCTTAAAAATCTAAAAAAGAAACTGACTGAAGCAGGATGCAAAGACTATATTAAAACAACCTACGGTATGGGTTATAAATGGGAATCATGAACAGGTTATTACATAAAACGTTAATCTATTACTCTGTTTCAGCAATTTTTATCCTATTGCTCAGTGCCCCATTTATCTATTATACGCTTGAAAAGCTATATCAGGAGGATGTTGATGAAGCTATATTTCTACGTAAAACAGAATTCGTTGTCAATAATCAGAAAGACCTATTCATAAAAGATATTCCTCAATGGAACAGGTTTAATAGAGATACCAGAATCTTTTCTTCCATCCCAACCAATTATTCTAGAAACCAGATACTCCAGCAAAAGTTTTATGATGAACTAGTACCTGAATGGGAACCATACCGGGTTTTATATGCGGATATCCACATCGAAGGAAAACCCTTTATACTGATGATCCGGTTGAACCTTGTTGAATCCGAAGACTTGATAAAAACGATTGTCTGGATCTATCTCGGAATTTTGGTTATACTACTCACGGTTATCTTCTTTATCACGGTGCTGATCTCAAATAAACTTTGGAAACCCTTCTACACAACCCTTGAAATAATCGAAAACTTCAATATCGAAAAAGGAACAAAGGCAAATTTTCCTGCGACGAAAATTATAGAGTTCAAACAGTTGAATAACCGGCTTTCAACACTCATCGACCAGAGTATGCGCTCCTATTCCATGCAAAAAATGTTTACTCAAAATGCTTCTCATGAGCTGCAGACGCCTTTGGCGGTATTCCAGTCAAAGCTCGATCTTCTCCTTCAGGATAATACGCTTAGCAAAGAACAAATCACGATACTGCATTCGCTGTATCAGTCAGTGTCAAAATTGAGCCGTATCAATAAAAACCTTTTACTGCTCTCCAAGATTGAGAACAACCAGTTTGCTGATCATCGCAATTTCTTGCTCAACGACATCATTTCAGAAGTCGTTCCTTATTTTACCGAACAGGCAGCAGCGAAAAACCTGTTGATTGAACTTCAAATCGGTGGGGAGCTTCACCTAAATGCCAATAAAGTCCTAACAGAAATTCTCATCAACAACCTATTGCTGAATTCCATAAGGCATAATATTGAAAACGGCCGTATTGATATCCTAATCGAAAAAAAATCCCTTACCATTACCAATACCGGGCAACGGAAAGGACTTGACCATACTGCACTATTTCAGCGTTTCGGTAAAAAATCAACCGATAACAGAAGCAGTGGCCTCGGACTGGCAATCGTAAAAGAGATCTGTGACCAAAGTGGCTGGAAAATCAGCTACGTTCATTCGGGGGGATCATGGCATACATTTAAAGTTGATTTTATACCGCCAGATAATCCTTAATTATTTTCTCCGGTTACCGCCATTAAATCCAGAATTTCTCCAGAATCTCAAAAGTATTTTTGCCAGGATAAATTATATGGAATTATCCACCAAGACAATAACAATAGTAAATATATGGTAAAAAAAATCCAACTTTTATTTCTGATACTGGTTGCTTTTAACCCGCATAAACTTATGGCCCAGCGGAACCTGAACGACTTTATCAGGATTGCGACAACGAATGCACCTATGCTAAAAACCAATATTCTGCAGTCCAAAGCCAATGAAATTGAGACAAAAAGGATCCTTGCAGGTCTGACCAAACCACTGGTTACAGCTCAGATGGATTATATGATGGCACCTGTATATGCAAATGATGCAGACAACCGCGGGATCAAAATAAACCCGTCCAAAAGTATCACCGACTATTATGGACTGGATTTCTCTGCAACCAACGGAGGTTTGTATAAAGGGGTACTCACATTGGATCAACCGCTGTTTAATAAAAAACGTATTGACATGGCCCAGCAGCAGATGAAAATACAGAATGAGCTCCTTGGCAACTCTTCAATTCTCGCTGTTCACGATATTGAAAAGCTTATTACAGATCAATACATCCTTTGCCTCCAGGACATTGGTCAACGGGAAGCGATGCGACACACCAGTGAAATTACCCAGCAGCAAATTGCAATTGTCCAAAAATTATCTACTAGTGGTCTGTCCAGATTAAGTGATGCCAAATTATTGACAATAGAACTCTCACAACAGCAGACTGCTATTAAAACACTTCAGAATAGTTATCAGGTACACCTACTGGAGCTTTATAGCCTCTGTGGTATTACGAAAACGGATATTGTCGAACTTGATCCGTTAGCTATAGAAATCCACAATCCCCCCAAAGTAGACAGTTCAGGATTTATTAAGCAATATAAATTGGACAGTCTCAATCTTGAAACCAACCGCAAGTTATTCAACCTTCAATACCTCCCTACCGTTAGTCTCTATTCTACGGCTGGATTATATGCAGATTACCTGTCTGATATCCCCAAAAGATTTGGAATGCTAATAGGAATACGTTTTACACAAAAAATTTTTGACGGAAATCAACGGAAACTAAATGATGAAAAACTACGGGTGCTCCAAGAGGCGACGACTATAAACAGTAATTTTTTCAAGTCAAAAAACGAAAACAGAAAAAAAGCTTTTATGGAACTGATCAATTCACAGCAGGAGCAAATTACCTCCATTGACAGACAGATCAATGAATATGAAGAACTTCTGAAATATTATCAAAAACAGATCGCCGCAGGACAGGGGTCTGTGATCGAATACCTGACCACCCTCCGGAGCAACACAGCATTGCTCAACAATAGGGTTTCCCTACATACAGCCCGCCTGTGGACAATTAATAATTATAATTACTGGAACTGGTAAAACCTCTCAATTTATTTAAAGACATGAAACTTTCAATCATACCGATACTATCTGTGGTTCTTATCCTACACGGTTGTGTACAAAAAAAGACCGATGAAGAAAAAATCAGGGCAAAATCACTCGTAAGCCTTACCTCAATGCGCAAGGGTACCATGGCTCATATTGAGCCTTTACCTTCCATCGCCCAATACCTGCGCCATACTACAGTAGAAACCCCCATCGCGGGAACAATTAAGTTCGTAAAGATCAATTTTAACGACCGGGTACATAAAGGGCAATTGCTCTATACAATTGAGACAAAAGAGCGGCGCGCACTTGGAAATCTCGGAAGCGATATACCGCTCGATAAAAATTATGGGCTTGTGAACGTATATGCGCCCATGGATGGAGTGGTGACGTCTCTTCCACAATCGCAACCGGGAATATTTGTTCCGGAGGCAGCTGTACTATGCGACATAACAGATGAAAAAAGCCTCTATTTTCAGGTCAATATCCCATATGAATACAATCGATATATCGCAGAGAACACAAGCGGTAAGATTATTCTTCCCGACGGTACAGCCTTTAATGCCCGTCTCCAGACACCGGTTATACAGGCAATAACTGGATTACAGACTATACCCTATATGGCCAAATTGGATAATGCCCATTATATACCGTCAGGAACCATTGCAAAATTTGAAATGGTACTTTACAAAAATAAAGAAGCCCTCCTTCTTCCCAAAAAGGCAGTACTGAGTGATGAACTGATGGAAAAATTCTGGGTAATGAAACTTGTCAATGATTCTTTGGCCATAAAAGTATCCATTCAACTTGGAGATCAGGATAGTGAAATGATCGAAATTAAAAACCCAAAATTCACCGGAGAAGACAGAATTTTGGTAAGCGGAAATTACGGTCTTGGAGACAGTGCACTGGTGAGTATTAAATAAAATGATATCAGAATAAGATGCATAAAAACTATTATAAAAAATACAACAAGCCCTTTTTTTTTATAGCTCTGTTATTAATATCCCTAGGACTGTTCACCTTTAGCAAAATGCAGACGGCCCTATTTCCAGAGGTTATGTTTCCAAAAGTAAAACTCATAGCGGACGTGGGTTCAATCCCCATAGACCGTATGATGATTACCGTTACAAAACCCATTGAAAGTGCTGTGAAGCGAATAAAAGGTGTCACTGTGGTCAAGAGTGTCACAAGTCGGGGAAGTTCAGATATACAGATATACTTCAATTGGGGAACTGATGTAAACAATGCTAAACTATTGATAGAAAGTAGGCTGAACGAAATAAAAAACCTTTTGCCCAGCGGAACGAATATAGCTGTGGAAGGCTATAACCAGTCCTTGTTTCCTGTTTATGGCTTCACCCTGGAGAGTGCAAGTGATGAAATCGGACTAGTAGGACTAAGAGATCTGGCCATGAATAGCGTTCGACCTCTATTCTCCCAGATAGAGGGAGTTTCAACCGTTATCTTACGTGGCGGAAAAACAAAGGAATTTGTGATCGTTCCCGATATTATTAAGATGTCTTCTCTGGGAATACGCCCTGAGGATCTGGTACAACTCTTCAGGCAGAATAATTTTGTACTCTCCAATGGTAAAATTTCAGATTTCCGTAGACTATATCTCACTCTCACGGATAACCGTATCAATGATGCCGAATCACTGAAGGATATCATTGTCAAAAATAGTGGCCAGCGTCTTATACGTCTCTCTGATATAGCCAGAATAGAACTTCAGCAACAGGTTGAATTCAATGCGATCAATACAAATGGCCATCCCGGAGTTATTGTCGATCTTGTCAAGCAGCCGGGAGTCAATCTTGTCCAGTTCGCCAAAGATGCGGATGCCAAAGCTGGTGAAATTAAAAGACTCCTGCCCAAAGGAGTCAAATTGAGGCCATATTATAATCAATCAGCCTTTGTTGGTGACAGTATTGACAGTGTGATCCATACTATTCTGGAAGGATTACTACTGGCAATCGTGGTAGTCATCCTATTTTTGCGGTCTTGGCGAGCCAGTACGGTTGTGATATTGACTCTTCCCGTTACACTTGGCTTTACCCTAATTACACTACATATTTTCGGTATTACCCTCAATATCATGTCGCTGGGTGGAATTGCAGCAGCTGTGGGCTTATTCATTGACGATATCATTGTCATCGTTGAACAGATCTACCGTATGCATGAAGACCATCCCGAAAAGGACAGGTTTGAGGTCGTAAAAGATGCCATAACCGATCTTTATCCTGCAATGGTGGGTTCTTCCCTCAGCACCATCGTTATATTTCTTCCTTTTGTTCTTATGGGCGGGCTGGCGGGAGCATTCTTTAAGGAACTCGCTGTAACGATGGAACTGACACTGGTATGTTCATTTTTCGCTACATGGATCGTAACACCTGTTCTGCATCTTTTGATCGGATACAGACCGCATAAAAATTCCCACAGCCATGATGAACAAAATATAAATAAGTATACCTGGCTTACCAAACTCTATAGAAAGCCATTTTTGGCTTATTCTTTTATATTCTTTATAATTTTTGCGGGCTGGTTTTCTTCCCGTCAGTTACAGACAGGTTTTCTTCCTGAGCTGGATGAGGGAACCATCGTATTAGATTATTTTTCGCCTAGTGGAACCGCGATTGAGGAGACAGATCTGCTCTGCCAGAGGATGGAAAGAACGATCCTTTCAAACCCCGATGTGGAGAGCTATTCCAGACGTACAGGCTTAAGGCTGGATTTCAGGAACGTAGCACCTAATTATGGTGATTATCTTATCCAGCTAAAAAAAGACAGAAAACACGATACTAAGGAGGTTATCGACCAGCTCCGAAAAAGTATACAGACTTCCGTACCCGTTATGAACATAGAATTCGGACAGCGTATACAGGATCTTCTGGGCAATCTGATGAGTACGCCCAGTCCAATAGAAGTAAAAATTTTCGGAAGTGATCAGAGAGAACTCGAAAGGCTAGCAAAACAGGCCGACAGTATTATGCGACATACGAAGGGACTGGTAGACATATCAAGTGGAATGATTTCTGCAGGCCCCACCCTTGTTGTCCGTCCAGACAATGCCAGGCTTGCACTTTATGGAATTAGTCAGACTGACTTTCAGAATCAGCTCCGTATGTACACCGAAGGTATCGTACTTGGAGACAATGCCGCTGTTACAGAGCCCTCTCCAGTTCAGTCATCTATGCTCGGAAACCTACAGGTGGGACAGATCCAGGACGGTGAGCAGATGCGAAAGATAAGATTACGCCTGACCGGCTATCAACAGAATGATGTCAATAAGATATTAAAACAGATGATTTTTTTGCCAGATGGAAGTCTAAGACCTCTTTCATTTTTTTGCAGTATAAAATCTGAAAAAGGTGAAATCGATTATAAACGTGAAGACCTGAAACTTTGTATCGTATTGACTTCAAGATTAGCCGGTAAGGATCTCGGAACGGCCGTAGCGCAATTGAAAGAAATTTTTTCAGCGAACCTCCATCTACCTTCAGGTTATTATGTCAACTTCGGTGGTGCCTATGCAGAACAGCAACAGTCATTCCGGGAGCTGTTGACCATTCTCATTGCAGCATGTCTTTTAGTATTTACAGTTCTGCTCTTCCTCTTTAGACAATGGAGCATATCGCTTCTCGTCCTGCTGATTTCCATACTGGGAATACCTGGGTGTCTGATCGCACTTTACCTGACAAACACACCCCTGAACGTGAGCAGTTATACCGGGATTATAATGATTGTTGGGATTATAGCTGAAAACGCCATTTTTACAGTCAATCAATTTATGTTCAATATGGAAAAATCCAAAGGAAATGTAGAAAAATCGGTCAACTATGCCCTTGCCCTGCGTATACGCCCGAAGCTCATGACCGCAATCGGTGCCATCCTTGCACTGCTGCCGCTTGCCCTCGGTCTTGGAATGGGTGCCCAGATGCAGCAGGCATTAGCCATTGCCGTTATCGGTGGATTTATGACAGGTATCCCTTTGCTCCTGTTTGTTTTCCCAACATTGCTAAAGGCCATTTATGAAAGACCGACGTTTGCGAAAAAATATGATTGATAAAAACTTTAAATTAATATAAGATGACAGCACAGGATAATAATTTTGAGAATACCTTTGAAAGCGGGCAAACGGGACTTTCAGATATTGCAGTCAGAGATGCCCTGAACAAATTCGGCTATAACGAAATACCCGAAGAACATACAAATAGTCTTAAAGGTGTACTAAGACGTCTTTGGGGGCCCATTCCCTGGATATTGGAGATGGCACTGATACTGGAGATTGCACTGGGCAAACTTCTACAGGGATCAATCATTGTTGTTCTACTTATTTTCAGTGCTATCATAGGGGAACTGCAGGAACGACGCGCACGTAAAGCACTTAATTTTTTAAAGCAAAACATACAGGTAAGGGTGCGCGTGGTAAGAAATAGCAAATGGCAATTTTTAATGGCAAAAAAAATTGTGCCCCAGGACTATATTCACCTTAAAGCTGGTGATATCGTACCCGCTGACTGTATTGTGATTAAAGGAGCACTTGAACTGGACCAATCTTCAGTGACAGGAGAATCTGCTTCTGTTTCCTATAATGAAAATGAAAATATCTACAGTGGTTCTGTTGTCCGCTCGGGCGAGGCACTGGTTAAAGTAGCAGCCACGGGTAGCAGCAGTTATTTTGGAAAAACAGCGGAGCTTGTAAAGACAGCTTCCGCACCGGGGCATCTGGAAAAGATCCTTTTCAGCGTTGTACGCTATCTGGCTGTAATAGATCTCTTCCTTGCTGCAGTTCTCCTGATTTCTGCAATAATTAATGGACTGGCGCTATTACCCCTATTGCCTTTTTTTATTGTACTGGTCATTGCTACGGTTCCGATATCAATGCCGGCAAGTTTCACTGTTGCAAACGCGCTTGAGGCCCGTTCTCTCGCCAAAGAAGGGGTTCTGGTAACCGGTCTTACAGCTCTGCAGGAAGCAGCCTCGATCCAGGTGCTGTGTGTTGATAAAACCGGAACACTTACTGAAAACCGACCAGTCCTTTCAGAGATCACAGCATTATCCACAGAAACCGAAAATGAGGTGCTGAGATATGCCGCTGCATGCTGCGATAGTTCATCCTTAAATCCTGTGGATATTGCCATTCTAAAAGAAATAAAAAATAGAAATATTCAACCTTTAAACCGTCAAGAATTTATGCCGTTTAATCCGGTCAATAAATTTTCACAGGCAACAGTATCGGACATAAATAAAGTCCAAAGAATCATTCTTGGGTCACCAATGGTGATGGAACAGTATACCTCATCACCTCAGCGGATAAACGAAGTTTATCACAGGATGGCTAAAACAGGTAACCGTGTCCTTGCAGTCGCAGTTCTCGGTGAGGAAAACACAAGGATATGTGGCCTTCTATCACTTGCCGATTACCCGCGAAAAGACGCTTTCCAGCTAGTCCAGACAATCAAGGGAATGGGCGTTAAAATAATAATGATTACCGGTGATACTGCAATGACCGCGCAAGCCATAGGTGAAGATCTGGCTATCGGCAACAGGGCAGGAACTCTGGATCAAGTGTTGCAATCACCAATGGAATATGATTCAGTGGCCAATATATATCCCGAAGATAAATACCAGATCATCAAATCCCTTCAACAAAAAGGGCTGATTACCGCAATGACCGGTGATGGAATGAATGATGCTCCTGCACTTAAGCAGGCAGAGATAGGAATTGCTGTAAAGGATGCCACCGATGTGGCCAAGGCATCTGCCAAAGTTATCCTGACCCAACCCGGACTTTCGGATATCATTAAAGTAATCCAGGGAGGAATGAAAGTTTATAGAAGGATGCTCACATGGACAATCACGAAGATTTCCAGAACGATCGAGCTTTCCGTGCTGCTGACCGCAGGATATATACTCACTGAAGATTTTGTTATTCCGCTAAACCTTATTGTGCTCGTTGTAGTATTCAATGATCTGGTTACGATCACGCTCGGTACAGATAGGGCTGCCATATCGCAAAAGATTGAACAGTGGGATATGAAACGAATTTTAAAGATATCCGGTATATTTGCACTTGGATGGACCACATTGGGAGTAACGCTTATTTACCTGATGCAGAGAAAGATGAACGTTCCAATGCAGCAGATTCAGACCTACATGTTTCTATACCTGATATTTTCGGCTCAGCTTACCATTTACTGTACCAGAGTTAAAAATGCTTTCTGGAAATTCTGGCCGAGCAGAATGGTCATCGCTGTCACAACCGGAAATATAATTATATCAGCAATCCTGGCAAGTGCTGGTATCCTAATGCAGGCCGTTCCGCTGGCTCACATTGTAATATTATTTACGATATCGGTAATGTTTACAGTTCTGCTGGACTATTTAAAAATACTTTTTTACAGAAGGAAAAGCTAATAATTATAGCCCTTCTACTAACGAATTCACGGATTGATAAAAAAGTTGTATATTTACTTTAGTAAAAGGAAATGGTGTTCTTCCTTTCCCAACCGCTCCAAAAAAAGAGCTGATGACGCCTGATTAAATTAAGTGTTTAACATTTTAATCAGTTCAGTCATGGATTTATTACAGCTTTTCATCAAAATCTTATTTTTCACAGCTTTTTTTGGGCCATGGTATCCCATAGGTCTACTTTGTCTTCACACCGTTTCCGTATCTAAGCATTTGCTGTTCTCCATTTTCATAATCTTAAAAAAGTCAGCCTATGTATTTTAAAAGCTTATTGTACAGGTCTGGGGAAACTCCTGCTTCCAAAACCAGTCCCCTAATGCCCCAATTTATGATCGATCTGAATATAGACCAGATTATCAGTGAGGTAATCCGCGGCAAGGAAGAATATGAACTTCGACCAATTTTCTCCAATTGGCCATTGAACCGTGATACCATAACCTACCGGCAGCAGATCATGCAGGAAATAGACACTCCTGAACTATATGAAATATTACTGGACTTTTCCGCTGCAATGCGGGACATGCGCATGATGCTGAAAAATGCAATAAAGTGTCGTTATGAATTCCAGAAGGAAAGATTGTTCATGGATTCCGTATATGCCTATTGCACCATCGTACAGACCCTTTACGAAAAATTGGGGACACTGAAGCTTCAAAGCGAAGGATTCAGCGCTTTTTTTCAGTACCTATCCAAATATGTAGGTTCCTCTGAGTTTATAGCCGGCCGCGAAATGATCGAAGAGCTGTTTTCAGAAATAGGGAAAATCAGATACGATCTCATGGTTGAGGGTCTGCTAGTCAGGGTACTTCCCTACAGATCACAGGATGATTACGATAAAGAAACCAGAACGCTTTTTTCCAGGTTTTTAAGTGGTAATAATAAAAACTACCTTGAAAAATTTCCGGTTTCCGTCCATATGAATGATGTGGAGGCTCAGATCCTCAAAGGAGTTGCCACACTATATCCTGCTGTCTTTGATAAGATCGTACTTTTTTATCTTAATAATCAGGATTTCCAAGATGAGATTATTCAGGATTTTGACAGGGATGTCCATTTCTACCTTTCTTATTTAGAATATTTTAAAAAAATTGAAGTTAATGGCTCCCCTTTCTGTTATCCGGAAATTACACCGGTACAGGCTGATATCTTTGCCTTTGATACGTTCGATACCGCACTGGCTTCACATCTTGTTGCCCTTGAAAAAAAACCTGTACTCAACAATTTTTCTCTTTCCGGCAAAGAGCGGATCATATTTGTATCAGGCCCTAACCAGGGAGGTAAAACCACTTTTGCAAGAACTTTTGGCCAAGTCCATTACTTTGGCAATCTTGGGCTTCCAGTTGCCGGAAGCAACGCAAAAATACTCCATTGTGACAACATCCTAACTCATTTTGAAAAATCAGAGGATATCCAGCTGCAACAGAGCAAACTTGAAAATGATCTCAACAGGATACATGCAATTATACAGCGAGCATCTACCCGGAGCATCATCATTCTTAATGAAATATTCTCTTCCACAACACTCCTTGACAGTAAGTTCCTTTCTTCAAAGATTATAGAGCAAGTAGAAAAGATTGGGTCGTACTGCGTTTGGGTAACGTTTATTGAAGAGCTTTCTGCAGCCACAAAAACCTCAATAAGTATGTCAGCAACGGTTAACCCGGAAAGTCCGGATGCCGAGAGAACCTTTAAGATCATTAAAAAAGATCCTGATGGAAAAGCATATGCACGATCACTGGCAGAACGTTACGGACTATCTTTTAACCAGCTCTTAAAACGCATTGCCTCATGAATCCTTATCTTTTATATCCTAACCGTGATTTCAATATTGGCCAACCGCTGGTATGGAATAGTGATGAACTTATGAAGGACCTGGAACTACAGGTACTGCTTGATACGATGTCTGACGGAAATAATGTCATTGATACTGTTGTTCCCAAGGTCCTCCTTCAGGAAGATATAAATGACATTCCCACAATCCTCTACAGACAAAATATTTTGAAAGATTGTCTAGCAAATAGTGCGATTATAAAGTCACTGTTTGACCTTTCCTTAAAAGCTATTGAAAGCAAAAAAACAAGTTGGTATGGTATTTTTATCAAGCATCCTACCTCGCTGTTGCACAGTTCTGTTGCACTTATGGAAATTTCTATGGATTTTTTACGTCAATTTCGCGAAATTGCTGCTCAGGTTATCTCGCAATTTCAGTCCGATGGAATGCTCCGCTTCTTCCGCATATTCATAGAACAGACGGATGATGCATACTTCATACAGGTAATGGAAAATTTAAAAAGTCTGAAACTGTACGGCCGAATCCATACCAGTGTAGAGCTGGGAAGAGCTAACAAAGGAACACAATATACATTGAGAAAAAATACCAAAAAAAACATACCTGGTGGAACTGGCTCTTTCCCTCAAAGATCGAAGGCTATTATTTTGAGATCAACCCCAGGGATATCGGTGGGTGCAATGCACTCTCCAGTCTCAACGATCAAATGGTCAACCGTACCGCAAACACACTTGCACAGGCCAATGACCATCTCACTGATTTTTTCACCCTGATACGGGATGAGCTGGCTTTTTATTTAGGGTGCATTAATCTTCATGACAGGTTAAAGAATCTAAAAATGCCGGTCGGATTCCCTGAACCTGTACCTACACACCAGGAATCATTTAATGTCACTGGACTATACGATCCATGCCTTGCTCTTACAGCCGGACATCAGCTGGTTGGAAATGATATCTCCGGTGATAAAAAACTGCTCTTTATTATTACGGGAGTAAACAGGGGCGGCAAATCAACATTTTTAAGAAGTGTAGGTATTGCCCAATTGATGATGCAAAGTGGAATTTTTGTTGCCGCCACAAAATTTAAGAGTAATCCTGCAGGACACATCGCCACTCATTTTAAAAAAGAAGAAGACAGGTCAATGAACAGCGGAAAATTTGACGAAGAGCTTCATAGGATGAATGAAATTGTCCGTCATTTGAAGAAAGGAGACTTTGTTCTTTTCAATGAATCTTTCGCTGCAACCAATGAAAAAGAAGGATCGGATGTCGCCACGCAGATTGTTTCTGCCCTTCAGCTCAGTAATATTAAAGTCTTTTTTGTCACGCATCTCTACGATTTCGCATTTAGTTATTATCAGAATAAAACAGACAGTATATTGTTCCTTCAGGCATCTAGAGAAAAAGATACACAGATTGGTAAACTTACCGAAGGATTTCCACTGCCAACAAGCTTTGCAGAAGATCTCTATAATAAAATATTCGAGTAATTAATCAATAAAAAAACAATCAAAACCATAAAAATAGATGAAGAATCCAATGATAAGCGCGCTGGTTGCCGTATCTTTCTGTTACTTAATGACATCATGTGCCGGGCTGAGGAATGAGCAGCTTAAAATACAGCTGGAAAAAAGTAACTGTAACCAGCTCAGTATCTATTCCTATACCGCACAGGATATTCCGACTCCGATCGAACATTTAAAAATTGATTCAGATCTAAAGAAAAACTTCGGCAGAAAAAGCCTGAATATAGCCAATGCTATCGGTGCCCTGCACCTATTAAAAAAGTATGCTGACCTTAAAAAGATTACGCGGAACACCCTTCTACTGAAAAACGTCTGGAACTGCTGGAATGTACACAAAAAATTAATCAGCGTATTAATATAGCTTCACTGGAAATTTCTGCGGTAGCATCTGAAATGGACTGCGAAGAAGAAAGGGCTGATCAGATCGCCAGTTATCTAAAGGATAAAGAAGACAATATAGAAACCAAATTAACAGTAGGCGGATTGGTAATAGGTGCTTCAGGGGCACTCGCATCTGGATTTCTGGTCAATAAAGGAAATGCCAATGATTATCTGGGAATCGGTACGGGTATAGCTGGAGCAGTTGCCGGAGTACTGATATTGACAAACAAAACCAAAGTGGAATTTTATCATAAAAGAAATCCGTTGGGTGATATCTGGCATGCAGGAGAAACTTCCACCATCTTTCCTCCCGCCGTCTGGTATTATCTAAATTATGAAGATAGCTCCGACTGCCTCCGGGGTTCACTGAGGAACCAGATAAAACAAAAATGGATGGATCTTGGAGAGATTTCAGGGATTAAAGCCGAGCGAAAAAGAAAATCACTGGATCTGTATTTCGGAGCGGGAGGTAAATACACTGCTGAGCAGCTCAGTAAACGGGCAGACATGCTTGATCAGATTGAATCAATTGTCAATCTTATGAAACAGGATCTGAAGGAGTTTGCCTTAGCTTTTGAAACAATTGATACGCCGGTGAGATGATCCCAATATCTTCTTTATTTTTCTGCGCATAATTTCCCTAAAAAAATAGGTTAATTGTCAAAAAAAGTCTATATTTACTTTAACAAAAAAGGAAATGGTGTTCTTCCTTACCCAACCGCTCTAAAAGAGCTGATGACGCCTGATTAAATTAGATGTTTAACATTTTAATCAGGTTTGTTATGTATTTAAAATTCCTTCTACACTACAATAAAAGCAGCTTTAAACTTTTACCGGACAGCGATTGTTATCCCCACGTCGGTCGGTTTGTTATGCCTTTCATCATCCCGCTTCATCTATTGTCGGGCGCTCTATTCGTTGTTCACACAGTTACCCTACATCAACCAATAAAAAATAAAATATTATGGAACCTTTGACAAAAATATTGATCATAGCGGATGAAACCCCATTTTCGGAGAAAGTGATCCAGTACGGTTATCTAGTGGCTAACCAGATGCAGGCAAGAGTAGGCCTGCTGCTCGTCGATGATTCCAAACTTCATCCAATTGATACTGTGATGCCCTATGAAACAATTTATGGGGACAATACCTTTATGCATGCAAAACATTTTCTGGAAAGCATGCGGGAAAAATATGCACTCGGTATAGATACGAAAATCTTTGTGGTAGAGGGAGAAATAAAGGAAACTGTCATTTCAACATCACTCCAGTGGAATGCGCAATTGATCGTAGCAGGAACACATGCTCGCAGGGGAATCAGTAAATTTTTTATGGGGAGCATTTCAGAGGGAATCCTTCATGAAACAACGATTCCCATGTTGATAGTACCCGTAAATAAAATGGAATAAACAAAATAATGAATCATTATCAATTAATTCATCCTGTCAACTTAAAGTAGTATGGAACTTATCTCTAAAATTTTAATTGCCGTCGACGGTTCGGCCTCTTCGGAAAAAATTGTTGAATACGGTTACAACATGGCCAGGCAGATCCATGCCCGGGTAGGCATACTCATGGTGGAAGACAGCGATATTAACCTAGCGGACACTTTGGTTGAATACGTCAACAGCCTAAATAAGGATCAACAGCCTGTCGAAAGCGATTTTCTTTACAGAATGAAAAGCATGTTTGCTAAAGGCACACCTACAGAACTTTTTTTGGTAAAGGGTCCAGTAAGGGATGTCATTTTCGATACCGCGACTGCATGGGGAGCTCAGATCATCGTAGCCGGAATACATCACCAAACAGGTATTAGTCGCTTTTTTGTTAGTAGCACCGCGGACGATCTCCTGCACAGCACAAATATTCCGATAATTTTGGTACCCCTTTCAAAAACAGAACAATAGAATTTAAAGTTTATTTAAAAATAACAATAACACATTACAATATGACGATAACTAAAATCATTTCCAGAGAAGTATTGGACTCCAGAGGAAATCCAACAGTAGAATCTGAACTTTGGCTAGATAACGGCCAGGGCAAAGCAATTTGTCCCTCAGGCGCAAGCACCGGAGAGAAAGAAGCGGTTGAATTACGGGATGGTGATCCCTCCAGGTATGGTGGTAAAGGTGTACTGAATGCGGTATCGAATGTAAATAATATCATTGCCGCCGCCCTAAAAGGTAAGCGTTTTTCCAGTCAGGAAGAATTCGATAGATTCCTGATTGACCTTGATGGCACAGCTGAAAAGTCAAATCTCGGTGCCAACGCGATACTTTCGGTTTCCATGGCTTTTGCCCGGGCATCCGCAAAGCAGCAGGAAATTCCATTATACAGCTATCTTAATAGCAGTGGTAATCTGGTCCTTCCGGTTCCTTGTATGAATGTGATCAATGGTGGGAAGCACGCAGACAATAATATCGATTTCCAGGAATTTATGATTGCCCCGCACAATGCGCCATCTTTTAGGGAAGCTATCCGAATGGGCGAAGAAACTTTTCATACATTAAAAAGTATTCTCAATAAAAAGGGATATTTTACAGGTGTGGGCGACGAAGGAGGATTCGCTCCCAATCTCAGATCCAATGAAGAAGCCATAGAAGTTATTCTTGAAGCCATCCACGCTGCAGGGTATAAACCGGGACAGGATATATCGATCTGTCTTGATCCCGCAACAAGTGAAATGTGGCAGGATGGCAAATACTGCTTTTTCAAATCTACTAAAGAGCTCGTTTCCTCAGAACAGCTTTTAAATACTTGGAAACAGTGGCTTCAAAAATATCCGATTATCTCGCTGGAAGATGGCATGGGTGAAAATGACTGGGACGGCTGGAAATCCATGACCGAAGAACTTGGGCAACATACGGAACTTATCGGCGACGATATCCTGTGCACCAATCCCAAGATCCTTCAAAAAGCAATTGATGAGAAGGTCGCAAATTCGATCCTGATCAAGCCCAATCAGATAGGTACAGTCTGGGAAACCTTAAATACGGTACAGCTTGCCTACCAGAACAATTACGGATGCTTTATCTCTCATCGCAGCGGTGAAACCGAAGATACTTTTATTGCGGATCTGGCCGTAGCAAAAGGCGCAGGAAAGCTAAAAACAGGAAGTGGCTGCCGCTCAGAACGGGTCTCCAAATTCAACAGATTGCTCAGAATAGAGGATGAACTAGGCACTGAATCACAATTTGCAGGCATAGCGGCTTTTAAAAATAATAACATATAACTCAACAATGATAGGAACACAACATCCATGGCACGATCTTTCTCCGGGAGAAAATCTGCCATTTGAAGTGACGGCGGTAATAGAAATACCGGCTGGAAGCAGGACTAAATATGAATTGGATAAGCCCTCCGGCCTGATTAAAGTAGACAGGGTTCTATTTTCCTCCATCCATTATCCTGCAAACTATGGACTGATTCCCCATACCTATTACACCGATCATGATCCACTGGATATACTGGTTATCTGTACCGAAAATCTGGTCCCTCTGACAATCGTACAGTCAAGGGTCATCGGGATGATGGAAATGATCGATGGCGGTGTTCAGGACAATAAGATCATCGCAGTAGCTTCACATGATATTTCATTGAAACACATCGAAAATATAGAAGATCTTCCACCTCATACCTTACATGAGATCAAGAATTTCTTTGAAGATTATAAAAAGTTGGAAAATAAAAAGGTTGAAGTATTGGGGTTCAGCAACCGTGAATCTGCTTATAACTGTATCAATGACAGTCTGATCTCCTATACCACGGAAATTGTACCTCAGCTAAAAAGTAAATAACGCATATGATGAGAATGGAACATGTCAGCATATTTCGGCAGCTGGTTCGGTGGAGTGTCATTGTAATTCCTATTTCGGTTGCTATAGGTAGTATCGTAGCCTTTTTTCTATGGATATTGAACCTCGCTATCCATTATAGGTTTGACCATACTTATCTGCTATATCTTTTGCCAGTGGCAGGACTATTGATTCATTTCCTTTACCAATCTGTCGGTAAATCCTCAGAGAAAGGAAATAACCTGATTATGGATGAAATACATCAGCCGGGAGGTGGAGTACCCAAAAGAATGGCTCCCATTGTCCTTTTCGCTACCGTCATAACACATCTTTTTGGCGGATCAGCGGGACGTGAAGGGACAGCGGTGCAGATTGGTGGAAGTATTGCCCAGATGTTCGGAAAATGGTTCCGTCTCAATCAGCGCGATACCGGAATTGTATTGACAGCAGGTATAGCTGCCGGTTTTGGTGCTGTTTTTGGAACACCGCTGACCGGAGCCATTTTTGCACTGGAAGTATTGGCTATCGGAAAAATAAAATACGATGCCCTCCTGCCCTGTCTTATTGCCGGGACTGTCGGTGATATCACTGTATCCGCATGGAAAATCCACCATACCCATTATCATATAGATGCGATACCTCCTATGGATCAGTCATTCTGGCTTTCACAGTATATCCCATTTGATCTGCTGCTGCTCGGAAAGATTATCATTGCATCAATTGCATTTGGGCTTGCCAGTTTTATTTTTGCTGAAATGGCACATCGTATCAAAAATGTCATGGTTGCCTCCGTTTCAAAAAAATGGCTTATTCCTGTTATAGGTGGATGCGTGATCATTTTACTGACTTTCATTAACGGTAAGCCTGATTATCTCAGCCTGGGAGTAGACCCCGAATATCAGGGGGCGGTTACAATCCAATCTGCATTTCATGCGGGAGGTTCAGATCCATGGAGCTGGCTCTGGAAAACGGTCTACACGACTGTCACTTTAGGAACCGGTTTCAAAGGCGGTGAAGTCACCCCGCTATTTTATATCGGTGCAACGCTGGGTAACACACTTTCTGATCTGATGAACGCGCCGGTAGGACTTTTTGCGGCACTTGGATTTATCGCTGTATTTTCCGGTGCGACCAATACGCCGCTTGCCTGTACGCTGATGGGGATAGAACTCTTTGGTGGCGAGTATACACTTTACTATGCAATAGCCTGCTTTACCGCCTATTTCTTTAGTGGCCATTCAGGAATCTACAGCGCCCAAAGAATTGAAGTGCCCAAAATATTTGATTCCTATTTTTCTTCCGATGGATCGCTATCCGAGGCCGGAAAAAGAAGGGAACATTTCCTGAAACACCATATCAGCAGATATAGGAAGATGATCAAAAGAAAATAATCCGTCCCAAAGTAGAACGTGAATAAAATAGTACAATATGAAAGAGATCATAAAAAAATCACTGGGAAAACTCAAGATCTACATAGAGCCCTCCCATAAGGTAAAAGATAGCGAAGCTTCATTTTTTAGAAAAATGTTTCCAAAATCAGCGTATCTTCATATTGTCTCTGACGCTAAAAAAGATGGTATCCTGAATGCATCTGTTTACCAGACGCATTCGGGATTTTCCCGCGAGGGAAAAGTCCAGCGCTACCAGCTTGAAGGAAACAATACGAACCTGGCTATATGTATCGAGCTCATCGACGAAAGGGAAAAACTGGAAAACTTCTTTTTAAAGCATCATGTCCTGCTAAAGGATAAGATCATTATCTACAAAGAAGTCGAATTCTGGGAAACATAAAAAAATAAACCAATGCTAAAAGCGATACTCATAATTTGGATAGGAAGCGGGATCGGCGGTGTATTCCGCTATCTCGTTCAGGATCTTGTTGCCAGACATTTTCACATCACTTTTCCGCTCGGAACATTTCTGATCAATGTCGTGGGATGTTTTTTGATCGGGATATTCTTTGGACTGACTGAAAAATTCAGCTGGATGACTGCGGAATGGAGATGGTTTTTGATTACCGGGATATGCGGTGGTTTTACAACATTTTCAAGTTTTTCTTATGACAGTATCAGTCTGCTGAGACAGGGAGATTATCTCTATTGTGCACTCTATCTGATCTTCAGTGTCGGCTTAGGGCTTTTAGCTACTTACTTGGGAACACTAACAATTAAATGAAAATATCATGAATTTCAGTAAAATACTCATTGCCGTTGATGACAGTGCCTACGGCATGAAAGCTGCGCGTATCGGCTTTGAACTGGCACACCAGATTTCAGCATCAATCGCAATTGTTTTTGTCATTGATGCTGTAAAAGAACTGCCCAACCCCGATCTTGGTATTAATGAAGGGCAGCAGCATGCCATCTTATTACAGGAAGCAGAGAATACTATTCAGCAATACATAGAATTATATGATGGAGTTGATAAAGTATTTCGTTTTACCCCCGAAGGAGAACCTCATAAGGAAATACTGAATGTCGCTGAACAATGGAAAGCTGAACTTATTGTTATGGGAACTCACGGACGTACTGGTTTAACCAGACTTTTAATGGGATCGGTAGCAGACTATGTTCTAAAACATGCTAAAATACCGGTTTTGATTACGCCGCGTGAAATGACAAATTAATAATCTTGCTTAAAATTTAAAATTATGAAATTAGCATTTATCAGCGATATACACGCAAATCTTCCGGCTTTGTTAACGGTAATGGGAGATATAAAAAAACATAAACCGGACGATATTTACTGCCTTGGGGATCTGGTCAACTTTGCAGGATGGGATAATGAGGTCATTGAAGCAGTGCGCTACTACGGAATCACCTGTCTCCAGGGAAATCATGATGAGGGAATAGCCTACAAAAAATCTTCCTTCCCTTTTTCATTTAAAACAGAAGCCGAAAAAAAGTTTGGTTATGAATCAATCAAACTGGTGAATGAAACCATTACTTCGGATAACAGAAGCTTTCTTCTGAGCCTCCCTTTTATGTTGCAGATACAGTTCCGCTTCCCTTTTCAGCAGATAAAAGTCGCGATGGTACACGGCAGTACACTTTCCAATACAGAATATATCAAAGAAGATTGTTATGAAGAATATCTATTGGAAATGATGGATAGCGTTGAAGCAGATATTTTACTGATGGGACATACCCATATTCCCTATCATAAAAGTATATTCTGCGAAGAGGCTAACCGAAAAATTTACAGGCATGCAATTAATGTAGGCTCTGTGGGCAAACCAAAACACGGAGATAATAAATCTTGCTATACGTTATTGGAAATAGACCACAACTCGGATCTATCATCACCTGATACAGTAAAGGTTAGTTTTCATTATGTAGATTATGATGTTCAAAAAACCATCGCTCACATCCATGAAATTGGACTATCTAATGCTTATGATGATTTCCTGAAAATGTAAGTTATATTAAAAAGTTGCATCTTAAAAATCAAGATAATCAATTCAAAAGCACATGATTTCAAACGTAAACAATTAAGGTTTTCTCCTTAAAATAGGTTGAAATTGCCCTTTATTGTAACTGAAATTTTGTAAATTTATACCATAATGATGAGGGAAAATGAAAAAGCAAAAAGGTCAAACCTTCATTATCGGTGATCTCCACGGAGCCTATAAAGCTTTAATTCAATGTTTAAATAGATCGGCTTTTGATTATCAAAATGACACCTTAATTCAACTCGGTGATGTAGCCGATGGTCATAACGAAGTCTACGAATGTGTAGAGGAACTTTTAAAAATTAAAAATCTGATAGCGATTAAGGGAAACCATGACGCATGGTTCCAAGAGTTTATCCAGACTGATTTTCATCCTGTATCATGGAATTACAGTGGAAAAGGAACAATAGAATCTTATCTGAAATACAAAGATGGTCCAAAGGTGTGCTTTTCCAAAGGATCAGGATTTAAAACTTCCTTAAACTCTTCTGATATCCCGCCATTGCATCGACAGTTTTTTCGGGATCAAAAACCATACTATATTTTAGATGACAATATATGCTTTGTTCATGGTGGTTTTGATCGATACCTAGATTTCTTTGAACAGCCAGAAAAAAACTACTATTGGGATCGCAGACTGTGGACCGAAGCATTGAGCCATGTAGATGAAGGAAAAAGAATGGACACTTTTGAAATAGTTACTCATTTTGAAAGTATTTATGTGGGTCATACCTCTACGCTAAATTGGGGAAAAAGCCAACCTATGGAAGCTTTAAATATCACTAATATGGATACTGGAGCTGGATCAAATGGAAAATTGACTATAAGGAATATTGATACGGAAGAAATTTGGCAGTCAGACGCACTGGACACCCTTTATGATGATTACAAATATGTCGCACACATGCATGAATAATTATGCGAAAATTCGGTACCGTAATGAAATCGCACGCCATATATCGTTGGCTAGCTCCCGGTCACTACCATGTTCAAAAAGCCACTTTCCCTCCTCTTTAATCATTTTCTGAATTACACCATCTAAAAGTATGCTTATTTCCTTAAGATCTTTTTTAAGATCCTTTTTAAGTAAAATTACCTGATAATCCTTCAATTTATAAGTTACCCTGAATACCTGTTTGTCAAAATGCTCCTCATATTTGCCAATTGTGTCTTGCATAGAAAAAAGTTACGTGTAAAATTCTCCCTAATTATAGGAATTTTACATCAAAAAATAAATACTTTAGTCAATTACTGTTTCCGAAAGGTCTATCTTAAAAAATTGGTGTGTGGAAATTTTCAGGGCAACTGCGATATTATCACATCTCATATATCTAAAAAAAGAATTGAGCGACTTATGGCCCGTTATCTTCATCAGGTCGAATGGGCTTATTCCCGCGAGATAGCCATTAGTTGCAAAGGTTCTCCTTGCTGTATGACTACTAGTTAATGATGAAAGCTTTACAATTTTTTCCGTTTTCTTCCCTCCTTGCGTTCTAAAAAAAACAACTTCTCTTTCAATTTCGGACTTTTCAACAATTTTCTTAAGCGTAATATTATAGTGTGATTCCGAAAATCCTTTTGCAGGGAATTGCCGTATTTTTCAAAGATCTTTATAACAATTATGGCGGCTGGAATAACGACAGGAGTACCTTTTTTACCCGTTAATATTTCAAAAAAAACATGGCCATCCAATGTCCGTTGCCTTACAGTGATATTTTTCAAAAATTTAAATATACAATGTCCTTAATTCCTCAATACTTAAAGCAATTGCTGTGGTAATTTCCATCGGGTATTTACCACGTTCGCCACAGTAATCAAGTAATTTTTCACCGCAAAATCTTCTTATCCAAAATCGAAGTCCGTTAAGTCTTCCTGAAATAGTATTTTTAGCCAGATTTTTATCAAGCAAAAATTGATGGAAATCGGCTACAAGTTCTTTATTTACGTCCTTCATTCTAAGTACACCACGCGTAGCAACTACAAAACTTTGTACCACACGGATGTTACTGCGCATACTCCGAATTGTGAATGCACTATATAGATCCCCGTCTTTCTTTTTCACAATTCCTAATTCCATATCATCCATCACTTTCCGACAGCGATCAATAAAACATCCCATTATCTTCTATTTAGTAATATTTAAGCCCAATAAATTCTTCCTTAAAATTTAACGGCTCCAAAGATATAACGTGGGTACAATATATGCAATGCATAACATCTGATATTAATCATCTATAAATCAATTAACTAATCAACAAAATTGAGACAATATAGGTCATTATAGGTACCTGTAGTTCACATTGGAAAATAGTCATAGCCATCCTTATATCTATGCCGAAAACAGTTTATTATGCAAGAAGACGATTTACGGGGATTGGCCAAGATCATGGCCTTTATGCGCGCAGTAAGTATTTTATTGCTACTGATGAATTTCTATTGGTTCTGTTATTCTTTCTTTCATGTACAGGGATGGACCCTTGAAGTTTTGGAGAGGATATTGAAGAATTTTCAAAGAACCTCAGGCCTGTTTTCCAATTCCTTTAATAGTAAGTTATTTGCCCTGATTCTATTGGCACTAAGTTGTTTGGGTACAAAAGGAGTAAAAAATGAAAAGATAAAATGGACAAATATCAATAGCTGCCTGATAATAGGTTTAATACTTTACCTTTTAAACTTTCCCCTTATCCAAATTTCTGCTTTGCTCTATATGCTAACAACCTCTGCTGGATTTATCCTACTTATGGTTGCAGGACTATGGATGAGCAGACTGCTGAAAAGCAGGTTAATGGATGACCCTTTTAATAACGAAAATGAAAGTTTCTTACAGGAAACCAGACTTATCGAAAACGAATATTCCGTCAACTTACCTACCAAATTCTACTATAAGGGTAAATGGAACGATGGATATATTAATGTGGTCAATCCTTTTCGTGCAGCAATAGTTGCTGGGACCCCAGGATCTGGAAAAAGCTATGCTATAATCAATAATTATATCAAGCAACACATCGAGAAGGGATTTTCGATGTATGTTTTCGACTTTAAGTTTGATGATCTTTCTGTCATTGTATATAACCATTTGTTGAAGCATTATGATAAATATAAGGTCAGACCACATTTTTATGTCTTAAACTTTGATGATCCACGTCGCAGCCATCGTTGTAATCCTTTAAGTCCATCATTTTTGACAGATATATCAGATGCATACGAATCAGCATATACCATAATGTTAAACTTAAACAGAACATGGATTCAGAAACAGGGCGATTTCTTTGTTGAATCTCCCATAATACTACTTGCTTCAATTATCTGGTTTCTTAAGATTTATCAAGATGGCAAGTATTGTACATTTCCCCACGCTATTGAACTTTTGAACAAGAAGTACGCCGACCTTTTTACCATTCTGACTAGTTATCCGGAACTGGAAAACTATTTAAGTCCTTTCCTTGATGCATGGGAAGGCGGAGCCCAAGATCAGCTCCAAGGGCAGATCGCGTCGGCTAAAATACCATTATCAAGAATTATATCTCCCAAACTCTATTGGGTAATGAGCGGAAACGATTTTAGTCTTGATATTAACAATCCTGACGCTCCTAAGATCTTATGCGTTGGAAGCAATCCCGACAGACAAAATATATACTCCGCTGCTTTAGGTCTTTATAATTCTAGGATTGTCCGTTTAATCAACAAAAAGAAGCAATTAAAGTGCTCCCTAATTATCGATGAGTTGCCACAAATATTTTTTAGGGGCCTCGATAATCTGATAGCCAGTGCCAGAAGTAATTTGATTTCGGTATGCCTGGGATTGCAGGATTACTCAATGTTGACACGGGATTACGGTGATAAAGAGTCCAAAGTAATCCAAAATATTGTGGGTAATATATTCGCTGGCCAAGTTGTTGGAGATACCGCAAAAAACCTTTCCGAAAGATTTGGGAAAATTGTACAAAAAAGACAGTCAATCAGTATCAATAGAAATGATACAAGCTCATCCATTTCTACGCAGCTGGATAGCCTGATACCCGCATCTAAGATTTCAACTTTATCACAGGGAATGTTTGTCGGAGCTGTCGCTGACAATTTTGGGGAGAAAATAGAACAAAAAATTTTCCATGCCCAGATCGTAGTAGATAATGAAAAAGTTGCCAATGAAACCAAGAATTATAAACCGATTCCACAGATTCGGTCCTTTCTTTCAGACACTGGTGAAGATATTATGGAAAAAGAAATTGACGAAAATTATCGCAAGATAAAACTTGATGTTTCCATCATAATTTCAAATGAGCTATCAAGAATTAACAACGATCCTGAATTATCTCACTTAATCAAAAAAGATAAAAAGTAGATTTTTCACCTATTTCTTTTGCTCACATATAAAGTTAAAAAAATTGTCATATCCTCTTTCCGAACAATATGAAGCTATCCGACTTGGATAGCTTCCTTTCATTTTGATCTCCGCCAATAGAATGTATACACCTCCATCTTATATAAAAAGAGATGACTTTAGATTTTGAATTGATTGCTTTTTTTTGACTTCTCCTCTTCAAGTACTTCAACTTTTTCATCTTCCGCCCCATCCTTTTTATCTGTTTCTAAGGATAATTGTATTTTACGTTCAACAGAAGCTAATTCCGTCTTAAGCGACGCGAGCTGCTTCTCTTTATTCCAGCTTCCAGAAACAATATCTTTAAGCACAACCTGATCCTCTTTCAGTGCCTTCAATTTTTTCTCGTCTTCCTCGATAAGTCCGGGAAGTTTCTGCAGTGCACTGATAAAATTTAGACTCGCCCGCTCTGGATCGCTTGCCATGATACCATTGTTATGGGTGTATTTGATATTACCCTCACCGCAAATGAAAAACCTGTTATCTCTTTCCACAAGGCTGGAACTGTCTTTTTGAGTCATTTCTGTTTTAACAAGTAAACGGAAACCATATAATGACCCTATTTCCTCATAATCTCCTCCAGTTCTTGATACAGCAGCCAGCTTACTGAGTCTAGCACCTATTTCCTTTATACTCGCATCTTTAGAAAGCCCATCCAGCTGTATTGGATTTAATATATTTCCATCCTTAGACCTCTGTACCCGGTTCTGAAAATTGTTCCAGTCGGCATTGAACCTTTCTAACCGCGAGGATCTTGTTTCAAGTTCTTCTGTCAGGTTTTCAAGTTTGGAGGAAGAACTCCATTTTGAACGTAAAAATGCATGCTTCTCGCTTTCCAGAACAGATATCTTCTTTTCAACCTTCGCCTTTTCCAGCAGATCGGTATTGCCGGAAAGTAAAGCTACATATTCGGAAAAATTCATTCCTGACACTTCATCCATACCTCCTTCATCAAGTGTTCTCACCGCAATCGTATTGCTTTTTAATTGGCCTATAAAGCGCTGTTTATTCGCCAATGTATTAAATTTATACGCATCAAGGGATTTTTCAACAGCATAAATAAAGACATCAACCTTATTTCCAGCAAAAAATTTAGCAATCTCATTCCCTTTTCGTACCGCACGACCATCCCGCTGTTCCAGATCCGACGGCCTCCAGGGAATGTCAAGATGATGTACAGCAACCGCCCTTTTCTGCGCGTTTACACCTGTTCCCAGCATTTCAGTAGATCCAAATAAAACTCTGATCCTGCCTTCGTTCGTCGCTTTTATCAGCTCCTTACGCTGATCTTCGGTCCTCGCTTCCTGAATAAAACGAATTTCATCTGCTGGTATACAATGATCATGAACAAGCTTTCTTTTTATTTCACTGTAGATGTTCCATTCGTCCGACTTATAGGTTCCAAGATCTGAGAAAACAAACTGTGTCCCCTTTTGTGCATTGTAATCCCTATAATATTTTGCAATATTACCTGCGCAAACCGAAGCCTTGTTTCCGGGGTCGTCAGCATATCGTGGAGAGATCAGACGCATATCCAGGGACATTTTCCTTGCGTAATCCGTTGCAATAAGCATTTTCGCTTTCTGCTCAGTCGGTGACAGAGGCAGCCTCCCAAGTAATTCAGCATTGCCGGTCTTCGCAAATTCCATCAATTTTTTAATAAAGATTTCCTGCTCGGCAGTTGGGGGAATATGGTAAAGGATCTCATTTTTTGTGGGCCGGTCTATACCGATATCTGCTGCTGTACGATAATCGGTAATTTCAGTATAGAACTGTGAAAGTTCGGGAACCTTGATAAAATGCCTGAACCTTTCTTTTTGCACAATATTGTTCGCTACCGAGAATTCATAGTCTATGGACTTTCGGGCATAGATAGCAGCCCAGGCATCAAAACAGTTTATTCCCTGTCGTTCCAGCGCATTGGGTCTTAAAAACTTAAACAGACAGTATAGCTCAGTCAGTGAATTTGAAATTGTCGTACCGGAGAGGAATGTGGCCCCGAGATCCTTTCCTGTTCTTTCCTGAATAGTGCGTATCGCAAAAAGCAGGTTGAGCGCCTTTTGGCTTCCCTGAACATTTCCAAGCCCAGCGACACGCTCATGGCGCGTGTTGAACATCAAATTCTTGAATTTATGGCTTTCGTCCACAAACAGGTGATCAATTCCCATCATCTTAAAATCAACCACATCATCTTTACGGTTTTCAATATCATGTTCCAGCGTTTTCAATTTTACGTTAAGGTTCTTCTTTCTAATTTCCACACCCTTAAGCATTGCACCCGATACATCCTTTCCCTGATTGCGCAGGGCATCCAGGTTCTGTTCCACAGAATGAAGTTCTGCCTCTAAAATTTCTTTCTGTAACTCGGGAGACTGGGGGATCATTCCAAACTGATCATGCGTTAGTATGATACAGTCCCAGTCATTATTTTTGATATCACCAAAGATTTTTAACCTTTTCTGTGGTGTAAAATCTTTTTTACCCGGATATAAAATTTTCGCTAATGGATAGGCCTTTCGATAGGTTTCGGCTATTTCATGGACATTGGCTTTCAGCGCAATGATCATCGGTTTATGAACAAGACCCAGCCTTTTCATTTCCTGTGCGCCCCCGACCATAATAAGTGTCTTTCCGGCTCCTACCTCGTGGTCGCAGATACCACCATTGTTGCTTTTAAGCATATAGATGGCATCTTTCTGGCTATCATATAGATCCTCAATACCTAGTGCTGCACGGTCCAGTCCTGGAAAGGTCTGGTGACCACCGTCGTAATGAGGTCTTACATGACAGTTAAAAAGGTCATTGTAGCGTGCTGTCAGCTCATTTTTAAAATCATCATTCTGCTGATATAACCAGTCCGTAAACTCATTTCTTATTTCATCAATTTTTCCATTCGCCATCTGTATAGCGTCCATATCTTTGACTTTTACAGCAGTTCCGTCCGCGAGATATTCTGTTTTGGTAATGTCGGGGGTCGTATTCACCAAGGCATGACGCAGTAGATTCAGTCCGTCAAATGTTCTGCTCTCCGACTTTATCGCATATTTTTCAGTGATTTTTATATTGCTGGCTTTTGCATTGACCGAAAAGTCATCACTGCTTTCCGAATAGTAAATTTTGATTTCCGTATCAAAAAGGTGGCTGGCAAACCTGTTGTAAATATCACATCCGATCCATCGTTCGCCCAGGTTAAAATCCAGTTCATCAAATTTTATGGGCTCAGGCCGGGCTTTTTCAAGCGCCGCTAGGCTTTTTAGGGCTTCTGTGTCTTGTGGATGCAAGGAAATATACTCGGTCAGCTGACGGGCCTTTAACACGACATTTCCAGCCAAAAACTTTTGGGAAACCTCCATTTTGCCTGAAAGTGGATTGTAGAATATCTGACCCTGTAAATTTTCGAGCAATTCACTTTCAGTAAATCCGCTGATATCTTCCATAAACCCCAGATCAACACTACCCGACAGGTTAAGCGAGGCAGATAGAGCTTCAGAAGCACTGTTTACCGTGACTTCTCTTGTCGAAAAGCTGACCGGATGGTCAAAAATATCAGACTTATGTATTACACCGCCAACCACCCGCTCCAGATAGGGAATTTCATTCCCCGAAGCATCCATTTTTATAAATTTAATGTTCTCTGCCGTGTTTAAATTTCCAAACCGAGCCACAAAATCATCATAGGTCCAGTTTAAAAGTTTTCTGGTCTCTACATCCTCCAGCCTGTTATTGGCTTCAAAATCATAAAGTAGTTGATAGCTGTCCCGCAGCTTAATATAACTTTGGATACGTTTATTGTCCGTTACGGATAATTCAATCGGCTGAAAAATAAAAGCTCTGTCCCGGCGGTTCATTTTTAGTTTACCTACCCTACCGTTTGAAACAATCAGCGTATTCTCCCGATAAAAAGATTTTACTTCTCCTGCAAAAGTTTCCGGTTCATTTTTGCAAACCTTACTATCGTCGATTTCATGGAACAACGAAAGAGATTCAACCCTTTTCTTTGAGGAATTGGACGAATGTTTTTGAATATTAGCTTTCTTTTCATTATGATTTAATTCAGTATCCAGTTTATCTTTCTGATCCACCGTGCCGATTTCTCCGGAATCAAAAAAGGAAAGCTGTTTAAATTTTGTAACATTGCTTTGAGACGTCTTTCTACCTCTTCTCTTGGTCTTTTTAACAGACATTTCTCCGAGCACTTGATCGGAAAAAAGATCGAGCTGTATAGCTCTTTTATCACCACTGTTATGAATGATATTTTTCTCAGGAATGTTATCAGCAGGCTTTGATAAAACTTTAGTGTCAATTGCTGTTACTTTATGTTCATTAAACATTTTAAGGTCAAAATACCGCTGAAAGTCCTCAGAAAGCTTTCGGTAAAGATCTTCTGCAATTCTTTCAGTCCCACCATCATGTAAATGAATTGTTATAGGCTTTCCATATTTGTCAGTATCCTGAAAAGATCGTGTCGCAATGATGTGATTGGGGTTGTTAAATAGCAGATTACAATTTTCGCTGGTTCCCATAAAATCAAGTGCGCGTCCGGACAGTGACCGTGGCCCGCTGCTCTTCTGCAAAACAATCAGGTCTGTTCCTACTGATGTTCCACTTTCTTCGAAAAGATTATTGGGTAAACGTAATGCAGAAACAAAGCGGTGCTCGTTCATTAGTGCCTCCCGGATAGGAAAATTGGACTGACTGTTTAGAACTCCCTGCGATGTTATAAATGCAAGGAGCCCACCTTCCCTTAACTTATCAGTTGCCTTCAAAAAGAAATAATTATGCACGCTCTGTGCAGCAAATTTTCGTGCTTGGTCTTTTCCTCTGGAATAAGAAAGATCAAAAATAGAAGTAGTTCCAAAAGGAATATTACCTATAATCAGGTCGTATCCTGTATCTTCTTCGTGCATATTTTCAAAGCTATCAATGCGGATATCAGCATTGGAGCCATAAAGATTTTTCAAGATTTTCCCGGTTAGTAAATCCTGTTCATAAGCGCATATTCTGCGGCCGTCGATGCCAGTAAATGGCTCGATAAATGCTCCCACCCCAGCTGAAGGTTCAAGAATGCTTGATATAGAAATTCCTGTGTCTGTAATTGCTGCTGCAATACTCTGAGTGATTTCCGTAGGTGTGTAAAACGCATCGAGGATAGAACCTCTAATTTTGGATATATACTCCCTATAACTGTTTTCACTTTCAGAATTGTCCTTAATATGCGAAAACAATTCCTGTGTAAGTGGAAAATATGGCATATCAGAAGCCTTCCACTGATTTATATCGTCTGGCTGCCCTACTGGATTCAAGATGAACTTTAATCCTCCAAATCCTGAATATTGCTTTAGTATGGATATTTCATCGTTTGTTGCTGTTCTTCCTTCTTTTTCGATGGAGAAAACCGTCCGGATAGCTTCAATGTTCTGGCGGATGTTCCGCTTCTTATCGAATGCCATTTTGCTCAATCCAGATGGCGATGAAACCGGTTAGCTCCGTATACAGCAGATCATAGTCAGTTGTATATGCAAAATCATCAGTCAGCTCATAATGACCAAAGATCTCCTCACATTTTGGAAGGACCTTTAATGCAAAATCACGATAATCGAGCTCATCGAAAACATCCGAAAATTCATAGGTCAGCACTTCAAATAGTGTATCAAATCTGGAAAAATGCAGTCCTTCATATAAAATGTAATCAGCAATCTCATTACATTTAATGATCGGATTAGCTGAGCGGAAAGCCCCCTCATAAGCATTTGCGGCCCACCTTGCACGCTGGCTAATAAATTTAACGTCCCCTGATCTCTCGGGAAAACTGGAATCAATGTGATCCTGCAACTTTAGCTGGTAGTAGGAAAAGTCCTGGTTATGATTTTTCATATCGCTATATTTTTTTTAAAACTTTATAGCGGTAAACCTAATCAGCTAATGGACTAATCTTTGTTTTGATTCCTAAGCTTTCCTATTCTTGCCAAGATATTCCCATTACACAAAAAAGCCCGGAACCATTGCAGGTCCCGGACTTCACCAACCAAAATCACATCATGAACTATTTGTATTTTCCTTTCTTTTTTTGTTCAAATTCAAAGGATGTTGAACCAGACCCGTCCAGAAGTATGTAGGCATTAAAGGATTTCCCATTTCTGCCCATCATCTTTTTTATCAATGGGGTTCTGCCTTTTACAAGAAGGGCATCAATTTCCCGATAACTTAGCTGAACGCCACAGATATTGCGAAATAATACCCAATCACAGGCTTCATCTCTGCATTTAACAACTTTTTCACGCAGGATCACTTTGCCCTTACATTTAGGACAGCATAGATCCGTATTATCCCCGGAAGCTCTTTTTACGCCCAGTAATTCATTGGTTATTTCATGTACCGCGAGCTCAACCTCCGCATGAAAAAGTTCCGCATCAATCTCTCCATTTTCAATTTTTTCGAATGCAATCTCCCATTGCGCCGTCATCGCAGCATCAGCAATTTTCTTGTCCCCCACTATTTCATAAACAAGCATGCCTTTATCGGTGGGAACTATACTCTTTTTCTCCCGAAGGATATATCCCCTATCAAAAAGGGTTTCGATAATAGCAGCCCGTGTGGCAGGTGTGCCGATACCGATGTTTTTTAGGATTTTTCGTTCTTCCTCGTTTTCAACTGTACTGCCTACATTTTCCATTGTCGCAAGGAGGTCTGCCTCCGTATAGAGCATCGGGGGTTTTGTTTTTTTCGCAAGTACATTTACAGCATCAATGTTCAGCTGCATTCCGGTCTGCAGATCAGGAAAATCAGTGACAAGATCCTCACCTTCCACCTCAAAATTTCCATTGATCAATTTCCAGCCAGCAGAAGTGATCCTGATAGCTTTCAGTTTAAAATCATAATGAAGTGCTGAGATTCGTATGTCTGTGATCTCCCGGTGGCAGGGCGGGGAAATAGATTCAAGAAGTCGTTTTGCGATCATATCGTACAAAGCATCTTCGCTTCCTTCCAGCCTGGTAGGAATATTTTCAGTAATCAATATGCCGTGGTGATCCGTAACCTTCACATCATTTACGATATGCTTATTATAGCGTTCCCACTTGATATGATCAACAGCTTCCTTACAGGATGTCCGGGAACCTAAAGCCAGGATTAAAGTGGGTATTTCTGGCCAGATATCCTCCGGTATGTACTTAGAACCCGTTCTGGGATAGGTTATAAATTTCTTTTCATAAAGCTTCTGAGCAATCTCAAGTGTCCGTTCGGCAGAATAACCCAGCTTTTTATTCGCTTCTTTCTGCAATCCCGTAAGGTCAAAAAGAAGGGGAGCCTGTATCGTACCCGATTTTTTTTCCACCTCTTTTATCTCAGCGTTCCCACAGCGTTCGAGCGTCCGCATGATGGATTCTGTCTTTTCTCTAGCATCCCACTTATCCTCGGATTGACTTCTGAAACTTATCCCTTCTTTTATAAAGGATAGTTCCAGCTGAAAATAATTTTTGACCTCAAATGCTTTATGCGCAAGAAAACGCTTACAGATCATTGCGAGCGTAGGCGTCTGCACCCGTCCCAACGAGAATAAGCCATCACCCATCGCAATGGTAAGCGCCTGTGTCGCATTTATTCCCACAAGCCAGTCACATTGTGACCGTTCTCTGCCGGCCGCAAATAGACCATTAAATTCACTTCCCTGTTTTAGATTCTGAAATCCCTGGATTATTGCCTTTTCCGTAAGGCTGTTTATCCACAGACGCTCAAAGGGCTTGGTACAGCCCAGATATTGATAGATAAACCGGAAGATCACCTCTCCTTCCCTTCCGGCATCCGTCGCCACAATGATGCTGTCACTCTTTCTAAATACAGAGTCAATAATTTCAAGCTGCTTCTTTGAACCCTCATCATAGACATAGCCATTCCCAGATTTCACCTTTCTTCCATTCAATTTGAATTCAGAAGGAATGATGGGGAGGGATTCCCTGTTGAATCCCTTAATCCCATATTCCTCCGGCATCGCCAGTCCTACAAGATGTCCAAAGGCCCAGGTTACAAAAAACCCTCCACCTTCAAAATAACCGTCCCTCTTCTCTGTCGCCCCAATAATGCGAGCCAGTTCATTGGCTACTGAGGGCTTCTCTGCTATAATCGCTTTCATCAGATCAGGGTTTAATGCATTTTCGGCCCTCTGGCATTTTCCTTTTTAGCAGCATTTTTCTGCGCGTTATTGGCAGTATCATCCTGTTTTTTTGCCTGCCCCTGATCAGATCCCTGAGTTTCGGCCTGTTTCTGGGTTTTCTCCTGCTGAGGGTTGTCAAAATCGAATTCCAACCTACCGGTTTGCTTATTCTGCCAGACATATCCATTGTAAACCTTTGTTGCCTCTTTATTAACAATACCTTTCATAAAAATAACTTCACCATCTTCCAGACGTTTTCTATCCTTCTCATCCAGGACCTGACCTCTAAATTCATTCGGGATGGCATTATTCTGCCCCTGCTGCTGTCCTTCACTTTGCCCAATAAAGACCAGCTTTTTAGCATCCGCGTTATACTGCAGCTGCTGGTTAAAGACTTCACCTGTCTTTGTATTTACCATGCCTTCGACAAGAACTGGTCTTCCTTCAAGAAGTTCGGCTTTCTGTTCGGGATTTAACTTAACTCCCCCAAACTTTTCACTGATCTTGATACGCTCCACTGGAAATGACACGACCTCATTGGTGAGTTTATCAATGCTGATAAGCGACTTTACTTTAGTACCATCTGAATAGTTTGTGAGTTCTGCAACTCGCCCCATGTTCCCAGTCTTTAAAAGATTCTCTTTATCTTCAGGGGAAAAAGAATGCCCATAAAACTGGTTTTTAAGATCCGGTTCGATTCGGACACCATGCGTCATGACTTTTACCTGATCACTATCTTTTGCTTTTCTTAGTGACAATCGGGCATCAGCTTTCACGACTACACTGTCAAAATTTCCTTCGATCCTGTAAACTCCGTCTGATTTATACCCTTTTAACATTTTGTCCAATTGTCCATTCTTTTCAAGTAGTGCACGATTCAGGTTAAATTTTTCAAGTGTTGTCCAGTCAATATCCTCGACTTTGTATTTGTAAACCGATTTGGTTTCAGTTGCTGGCGCTGCGCCTTCTGAGTTTTGATTTGTATCCATATTTTTTTGATTTAATTTGTTGTCATACTTAATCTCAAGGGCATCCAAAAGTTTATTGCCCTCCGGTGTAGGATGGTCTATTGCTTTCTGCAATTTTTTTGCAACCTCATTCAAGTCAATTTCAGGAGCCCTGAAAAACCGGAATGATATCGGGTCATTAAGCCTGCGCCAGAAGTTGGAAAAGAAATTACTTATTGCATCTCCCTTATCAATTCTCATAAAATCCAGTAGATTTGACTTCTTTGGCTCAGTTGTCTTTAGATTTCCTTCTTCATCCACACCTTTTACTGCCTCAATACGGTTTTTTTTCTTATCAAGTACCAGGAGGATATCCGATAATGCTTCCAGTACCTGCTGTCCGTTTTCTTTAGAAATTGTTTGTTCGCTCATAATAAAAAGTTTTTACTTTGTTCGAATCTATCCTTTGTTGAATGTCATCTGCGGTAGCTATCCGCTGTTTTCCTACATAGGCGTATATTTGCCACCGTGATAACTGTCGCGGATAAACTGGTGGACATCGGAACTTTTGTAGAACACTTTGCCGCTTATGGTAAAGTATTTGATCTTGCCAATGGTACGATAGCGCTGCAGACAGCGATAAGTTATCTTTAACATCTGAAGGACATCCTGATTGTCCAGCAGCTCTTCCCCGTCAATACTCAATCGTTTCTTTTCTCTGCTTTCAAGGTCTCCGGCAAGGATGTCAAAACGCTTCATAATGCGCTCCATCCAATTCAAAAATTCAACTCTGTCAATATTCATAGCTTTTGCTGTTTGTTTACAGAGCCAAAATTGGCCTAGTTTTTCCGGCTATTTCTACAAGTGGGTCTACCCATATTGCAGTCATATTGAATTTTTTTTTTCTAATTATAATTGCGAAAAATCATTGATAAATCTATTTTGAGGCTGACTCTATGGGTACAGTATGACTAGATATGGGTAAAAAAAAAGAGGGGTAATCTAATAGATTACCCCTCTCTGAAAAAATTGGCTTTTTTTAATTACAAATCATTATCCATATACTGTTCAAGTGAATGCTTCAGAAAATGTAAATATCGGGCTCTCTGACCTGCTCTGAATTTCATTTGGTAAAATGCATGATGGATATCCCCAAGACTGACCTCAAAAATATCTTCAAACATTTGGCTGATCTTTCGTAACCCCACCCGTCCATTTGAAACACTTCTCGAAATATGAAGCGCATAGATAAGTTCTATCAGTGCATTTTTTGAATCAGTCCAGGAAAACTCAGCATCTTCATTGATATCAAAGTTAGTATTGTCCGTTGGTTCCTGGCGGTTGAATTTTCCTGAAAGATAGGAATGATAGAGATCATATGCTTTGATCTGTGCAATCTTGTAATCGTAGTAGGTCGAAAACTCACGGTCAACTTCAAAGAAGAAACTGTCCACACCATCGAAATAGTTGATGTTACCGAGCCTAAAGTAGTATTCATCCTTATCAGATCGACCTGTACGGTAATAACTGTAAAAGTCAGAAGAAGCGATATGCTTTTTGTATTCCTTATTGAGTAACCTTACCTGTTCTGTATAATAAGGCTCTGTGAGCTCTGAATTTATCGGGCTATATGCCTCTATTTTTACAACTTTATTGTAAAACATCAGCATGCCCAAAATTTCAGGTTTCACACGTTTGAAAAAGATGATTTCATCAAGGATACTCTCAAATCCTTTAAGATTAATTTGTGCTTTTAATTCCGTTAAAGTTTTATCGAGAAAAGAGACCATGTGATAAGCTTCATCAATAGCACTTTTCTTGCTTCTTGACACATTTATCTCTTCTTTCTCGATAGATAATAAAATGTTTTTATATGCCTGTTTCATATGATTTTTTTTTTAAAGTGATTATGCCCCACACTTTAAAATATATCCCATCATATTGAGATAAAACAAAATTAAATATACACTATAATTTATTTCTTATGTATTGGTTACAAGGGTGCTTAATTATTTGCAGTAACACAATTGGTATCTGCTCGGATTTTGCAAAAATCCGGTTTATCAACAAGTTTAATTATTGCCGCATGGGAATTCATAGTATTAAATAAAATAATATTAATACTACAAAGAAATTAGACTGCTATTCCAATAAAAGATAAGATAAAATTATTACCTGATTTTCTTATTATCATTCCTGGCTGTCAAACATTCTTAAAGACTTTTCTACAAAAAAGCTAATACTTATAATCCTTAATTACAAATTGTGCTAGTTGGCGGAACGATTCGACCTAATTGAATATTTGGATTGCCTTCCTGTTTCAGATTTGCCAAATAAGTATAAACGCCATCTGGTGTCAAAAATCCATTATTATTTAATTGTCCATTGCTCGGAAGGAGTAAATTAAATACATCGGTAGCATAATGTGTACAGTTATTTTCATTGAGATCATAGGGTACTTTTGATAAGGCAATAGACTGACTAATAATTAAATTGAATTGTGTCTTGGTAACATAAAGGCTATATCTTGCGTCACTTCTTCGGTATTCATCACTCGATTCTTCTCCCATAGCACTGGGAGTAGGTTGCATGGTAGCCGATGCTGCACCGGATTTTGGGTAGAAGCCATATGATAACCGCTGTAGCTGGTTTCCGTTTGATTTTTCAATAGTAAGATAAGCATGCCCCGGTTTATCAGAATTGAGGTCTATCCTATGTGCGTTCAAAGTTACTTTATATGTTGTATTTATATTATCTACAACATTGTTGAAACAGTTCAGTCGGTCCTCCAGGTTGATTGTTGATACGGGTGCAATTGCCGAAAAAGATCCACTCGAATTTCCTCCTGTTCCACCCCCGTCAGAACCTGGGTTTGTCCCCGGAGTAGTACCCGGACTACCACCGCTCAGGCGCAGCATAATTGCTTCCGTTGGGCACTCCGGTTCACAGACACCGCACATGATACATGTATCAAGTTGAACATATAATGCCCGGATATTCAATATTTCATTTACATAACCTTCTACAAGTGTCAATGCTTCAACTGGACAGATATTTACGCAATGACTGAATCCTTCGCATCTTTCTTGGGAAATTTGAAATCCATCCTGTTCGTAGTCAGGATCGGTTGTTCCATATATCGAGTTATTCATGACTGTGCATTTAGTTGGTTAATATGAATATTTTTATTTTCTTTCAGATCCTTATCAGAAATGTAATAAATCGTTTGTCCACGTCCTAGCGGTCTTGAAAGTGAACTCGGGGTTTTATAACTGATCATAACTACATCATCACTCACTAACTCAAACAGGTGACGAAATCCCCTATTAACTAAAATATCCACATTCACGTTCTTTTTGAATATCAATGCTCCAATGATATCTAAGTTAGTCCTAGCTAATGGCTTGAATGTTTTTTTTGTTATATTTTCAACAAGTTTAGGATCGAGTTCAACACGCACTATTTTCATATTTTTCCTAGCTTCCCTATGCTTTCTGGGCGAGGTAACGTATATAGTACTATTTGTCAACAATAAGTTGCGAAGATTTCTAAGGTCATTTTCCGGAATCCCATTTCCATGCACAGGCACGAAATCCTCCTCGGCACAGGACAATAGGTTAAAACCTAAACATAAAGAGGCATTGAGTAGCAATACCTTTTTAATAAATGTACTTCTTTTCATAAATAAATTTTTGTAATATGGTTTTCAGAATAACAAATTAAACACTATTTACAGGTAATATTTTTGATAAAAGGCAAAAAAAAGTGTGTTTAATTGAAATTTTTCACGTAAATTCCAATATCGTTACTAACTATACATTTAATCTTTCCAGAAGTAAAATGAGAAATATTGTAAATGCAGTGGAAGAAGATACAGCTAAGGAATCTTTATTGGAATTTCTCGGAAGTATCCATTCCATGTCACCAGAACTGCGTGCTGCCTTATTTTCAAATACACATTTGGTAAAAGTAAATAAGAAGCATATTCTACTCGACATAGATGAAATCCAAAAATCACTTTTTTTTATTGTTAAGGGGATTGTTAGATCGTACTACTTGGATAGCTATGGTAAGGACACAACTTCTTGGCTTCTTTTCGAGGGTGATCTTGCCATTTCAGTATATAGTTTTTTTAGTCAAAAACGATCTTTTGAGGTATTAGAAACTGTAGAAGATACAAGTCTCTTGGTGCTTAGCTATGAAAATCTGATGATGTTATACCAGATATTTCCTGAATTCAATTATATAGGACGGATTCTTACGGAGCATTATTATATCAAAGCCGAGGAAAAGGCAAACGAACTACGGGTATTTAGTGCAACAGAACGCTACCATCATCTTCTTGAAAAATATCCCAATATTATTGCTCGCATACCGTTGGGCATGATCTCTTCATATCTTGGAATCACACAATCAACTTTAAGTAGAATTCGCGCCAAAAAAGATTAGTAGATCAAATATCACTTGTTGGCACCTGAAAATTGACTACATGATTAGGAATCTGTAGGAAAAAATACGCTACAAGCACTTTACTCCTTATTGCTCACCCAATAATTAGGATCTTTACACAAGTTTCCGACTATCAGACTATCATATATTTAAAAAAATACTACAGATATTTTTTCTAAAACTCCAAATATTCATTATGGAAAAATTATTTATTATAAATGAGGAAATTACAGACGATATACGATGAACACATAAATCTAAGATCTCCTATTCAATTATGATATTATTGTTCATTCATAAATAACCAAATTATAAAAAATAAAAATTAAGAAGATGAAAAAAAGATTGAAAAGACCACCTCCAAAAGTGAATTCACTTAAAGTTGCAAATGATACCTTTAAAAATTATAGCCCCACAAATTTTTGAAGGAATTAATACAGCCTAAATTAAATCAACAATTATAAAAAATTAAAATTCAATGGATAATTCTTTTAAAATATCATCCACAGATTTTGAAGATAAAACAAAAATAGAGTTGGCTAAACGCCAACTCTATAGCTTCTATTTTAAGAATAATACTACGATAAAAGGGAATGGTCACAGGATTCGAACCCACAAACCTACACACAACTTATTGTTTTTCAGAATAATAAAATTATTCAACAAGGAATTACAGTTAAAAAAGTTCGAAAATACGATCCCATATAGATATGTTAATGGGATTCGAACTTTTTTAAACAACTCGCAAATCATTATTTTTCAGATAGTTATGCGCAAAATCCAATTCAAATCTTGTACCAAACGGTTCAATGATAATCCTTCCAAGTTCACAAAAAACCTCATAATTTTTATTGTGAGGTTTTTTGTTTTTATTACCTTCATACAAATTGCTCTGCACGATTTATTTTCATAGAAAATCTTGAACTTTTTGTTTATATTAGTTCTATGTGCTATTGTTATATACTTCATTCTAAATCTTTGGATAAATTCTATGTTGGACATTCCTCAGAGCCTTTACAGGAAAGGTTAAGAAAACATTTATCAGATCATAAAGGATATACTTCAAAGGCTAAAGATTGGATTGTAGTACATTTTGAAAATTTTGACTCAAAATCCTCAGCATATAAAAGGGAGAGAGAAATTAAGGCATGGAAAAGTAGATCCAGAATTCAGAAACTCATACAAACGACACACGGGAGAGAGCATCCCGATTTGTAATCGGGACGGTCAAAGGTTCGAATCCTTTCGCGCTCACTTAATGACACCATTAGGACAATTTAGGCCAAATGGTGTCATTTTATTTATAAATACCCATCAATCAGCCTATTTAATGTATTTTACCCCCTTTTTCTTTATTTTCTAAAACAAAATATCTCTTTAAAAAACAAATATTTTATCTTTTTCAGTTTGTTTTGAAGCTAAGACTCTTTAAAAACACAATGATCCAAACAGGATTCGAACTTTCTACACAAAATTAAAACACTGAAAAACAACTATTTAACATAAATCATATATTCCTTGGAAGCAAAAGTTCGAAACCTGTCAAGTTATTCAGAAAGGTTTCGAACTTTTTAAAAACAAAAACGAAATAAAATACGAATAATCAATATTATCCAATTCATTTTTAAAGTAATTATGACAATTTAATTTTATTTAAATGTATTCTACAAACCTATGTTCAATATATTTATTTTTAGATATTTTTCAAGTTTTGTTCATACCCTAAAAAATATAATTCTTTAAAAAATTCAACTATTCTTTGCTCTATCTGCTGACCATGGATTTCTTTTATTTTCGAGGTTGGAACGGTTAATCCAAATATGACTTTAACACTTTCTGAGAGCATTTTATCAATATTCCCTTCTATTACTTTTACCTTCTCCGGAAAACATAACCTGATAATTCTCTGTTTGGTTATAGTATCTGAATTTTCATAAAACTCCCCTAAGTGGTTAATTATATAACCTGTTCCTTTCTCTGTATGTTTTTCAGCCACTATTTTTAAAGCCTGCTGTCTCAACTTATCAGTATTATCTTTTAAAGATTCTTGGCAGCGACTTCTTATTAGTATATAATCATCATAGTCAATATTTCCATCTGAAAATAGCTTTTGTGCATTAAATCCCCTATCAATCAATTTTTCCATTTCTTTCTTTATCTCCTCTTTTTTCTGAGTATAGTCATGGTGTTCTTCACTGTAAATTTCTTTTGAAATACTATCTGCAAGCTCTAAAAATGGTTCTACCACTCTATTCTTCTTAAGAAATGAAAGAAAACTCAAATTGATAAGGTCAGCTCTTACCCGGTATGAACAATGCCCCATACAGTGGTAGTAATAATATTTTTTAATATGGCCTTGTGAACCACTTCCTGTCAGCGTCTTTCCACAATTAGGACATTGTAGGATACCTCTAAAAATTAAATTTTCATTAGCTATCCTTTTTGAAGTTAATTTCTTAGGATGGTTTAAATCCGCATCTTTTATTATTCTTTGAACATGATCAAATAAAACGACAGGTATAAGACGCTCATGAGCACCTTCAACAATTTTTTCTGGTTTATTTTCAAATGCCGGAATTTTTATTTTACCGCAATAAATAGGATTTCTTACCAATCGGTAAAAAGCACTTCTGCTGCAATTAAGCCCATTTGATACCGACTCTTTGTATATGTCATTTAAACAGTATTTATTTTGTCTTACTATAGCTGTGAAAGCTTCACGGATAAAATATGCTTCCGGCTCATAGATGGCTATATATTTTTTTCCATCAGATGTGATTTTATTTCTATATCCTAGAGGAGCTTTATTGATCCATCTTCCTTCTAGTCTTGCTTTTTGCATTCCCAAACGCACATTACGACTTCTTTTATCGTTTTCTACTTCAGAAGTAGCCCAATACATTGCCAACATAATTTTACTTTCCGGGATTGAGAAGTCTAACTGCTGTTCAATTGCCTGAATGGAAACTTTCATACTCTGCAATCTTTCTAACATCTTATAAGCGTCCATAATATTGCGGCTGAATCGATCCCAATACGTAAAGAGAATAAGTGATGATTGGTTTTTAGTGAGCTTAAGCTCAGCGAAAAGTTTGTTCCACTCCGGTCGGTTGAATGTTTTTGCCGAATAGTCTTCGAAAATGGTTTTGGTAACAATGAGATTGTGATCTTTACAATAAAGCACAAGTCGGTCCAACTGGCTGCGTTGGGAATATCCTTTTACAGCCTGTTCATCAGTACTGACTCGTATGTACAGATAAACGGCTTGCATGGCATGGGTATTTTACATATTCATTATTATTTTAAAGCTCCTAAATATATATTAAACGAAAAACAGAAAAATTTATTTGACTCGTTTATATACGTGTTTTTACAAAATGCTTTTTATGTTTCGCTCAGATTTTGTTTTACTGACTGGCAATAACATAATTTATATTTATTGCAGAATCATGGAAGTAATTTGAAAATTATTAAAATAGAGGTTATATGCTATTTAAAAAAAGATAGTTCGGATCTGAGTAGAGATCAGAAAAGGTTATATAAAATATTTGAATCTATCAAAAACTTTTACAAAGGTTTAAATGAACGATACTTGTCTAAGCGAATTCTGGATTTACACTAAAGGAAAAAACAAAAATAGAAAACCATGAATGCATATAAACATATAACAAACATTGCCCTCTTGTAATATTCTTGCGCCATAACTAAATGCGAAACCTTCATATTTATTACGGCCTCATTACCCTTTATTATTTTGAAAAATGATGAAATAATGTCTCTTTTGTATTTGTTTTTATCGCCTGAAATATTTATATCCTCATTACCTAGTACATGGTAGGTTCCCCTTTCCAAAACTTTTACTGAAAACCATACCGTTCTGAGTGTATAAATTGCTAAAACGATCGATATAAACACCGAAGTTTTAACAACCCCACTTGGGATCTCTTTGCCCCATATTAATGTATTTGCACCTATTACAATAGTATTAGCCAAACTTAAAGATCCCATAAATAGAGCTGCTTTGGATTCAGTACCTTTTCTTCGATCATCTTCTTCTTGATATATCTTACCTTGTAATTGCAATGCAAGATCCAGATTTTCATCCTCAATTTTCAGAACTGGATTTTCCTCAACGGCTTCGACTTCTTCTGTTAAACACTGATTAGATATGTCATTATTAATATCCTCTTCAAGCAACGGCCATACTAGCTCTCTAAGTTTATGTAGTTTTTCGTTCATCACCTTTATCTTTTAACAAATTTACTATAGCACCCGAAATATCTAAACCAAGCAATTTTTCGATCCATGCCCACTGGCCATTGGGATTAATTTCAAGGAATACATATTCACCATTTTCATTTAAAATGAGATCTATCGCACCGAAATTTAAATCCAACTCTTTCAGCAGATTGATACAATTAGCTGAAATATCTACTGGTAATGTATAATTACTGTGTTTTAGTCCATCTTGGCTAACCCTCCAATCCACTTTTGAGTCGTCAGAATCTTGTGAGCGTATGAAGGCCGAAAAAACCTTATCTCCCACTACAGTCACCCTGATATCTCCTCTCTTTTTTATATGCTTTTGGAAAAATGTCGGACATCTTTCTACACGCTGAGCATTATTTTTGTCGAGGTATATTTTATTGGTGAAAATGATCGCTTCTTCATTTCCATCATCAGATATTAATCCTGTACGAATCGGTTTAATAATACAGTCCTCTTCATTCATTTCATAAAAATTCATTGCTGAGCCAGCATTAGTTGTAATCAAACTGTGGGCAATGGTAAAACCTATCTTCTTTGCTAATCGCAGTTGAAATATTTTATTTTCAGCATTTCTAATATTTTTAACATTATTTAACCAGTATGCTGAATTTAAAATTTTATAGATACCTTCTAATGTATAACTAATCTCATTGCGTATAAATTGATTTTCGGCCCTACTAAGCTCTGGATTATCATTGGGCAGTTCTGGTCTGCGAAAATACACGCTTTTAATATCCAATAGATCTATTTGATTACCAGTTATTCTGTCGAATATTTTAAAATTATCTTTATGAAAATCTAAATTTACCTCAACATTATCACCTAACTCTTCAGTATTTAGTCTGTAAAACTCTATTTTTTTCTCTTTAAGCCTTTTTACTACAAAATCAGTTGTAACATCTGCTTTATTGGTTATAAGGAGTACGTGTATCATCATTTTCCATTTTAACAAGAGTTTTTGTAGTATACATCACATAATCTAAATTATAGTCATCTTTTTCACCACTTACCTTAGTCCTGGTAGTTAAATCAAAAGACAATGCATTAGTATCACTTTCAGCTGTAACTTTTGTGACGGTAGCTAACGCTACCATAATATCGGTTGATGCATCAATTAGTGGGATCTTTGTACCGTCAATTTCCAGCATATTGAGGGATTCTAATGAATCATATTGGTAATTGGGGGCAAAATCTGGCTCCGAACGAACAATTTTATAGTCTAATATTAATGGCTTCATATCTGTCTCAGGTATATTTCGTAAAAATAATAATTATCCTTTCATTTTTCATCAGAAAAAATTATACATATCAGAAACAGAATGGGTAACAGCATATAAAAATCTTGAGCTATTGATTTTTAGATTTAGAGAATTCAAGAATGTTTTTCTTGTTCAAATTATTTCAATAAATGATATATTTGAGTTTATTTTAAAACTGTTCACTAAGGAATGCCAGATATAGACCTAAACTCAATTAAGATTTTTAAAAGAAATGGCGATGCGATTTCAACGAATAGAGGTTTCTATTATCAGTACTTATCTTTCTTAAAGAAATGGATAACTAACTTTATAAATGGAGATGACAGTCCCATTTATACAGAAGTTGACAATGATATTAAAGAAGTTGGAAAGAACCTTGTGTTCACACAATTAAAATGCTATAGTTCAGATTTTAGTTTAAATTCAAAAGAGATTAAACATACTCTATTTGACTTTTTTATAACCTACCTTAGGTACAAGCAAAACAACATTACGCCAAAATTCTCTTTTCTTACCAATTCTGGAATACAAAAGAGAGAAAAATTATTGGGAAAATGGCTTAACAGAGAAGTTTTTGATAATTCTACAGACCTTGAATCTTTAAAAAAGAAAAATAGAGAAATACTTAAAGGTGAATCTAATAAAATAAGGCTGGCTAAACTTAACCGTCAAAATATCACTTCAATAAAAAAGCTTGAAATCAACGAAAGTTATAAAGCGCTTTGCACTATTCTCTCGGATGATTTAATTGTTGAAGATTTTTGTAGAGCTGTCCACTGGGATTTCGGAGAAATTACGACAGAGGAAGCTATTTTCCAAATTAGGCAAAACATATTATCCTTATTAAAGAACAAAGTATTTGGTGATAAGCCGACCGAAATTATTTTTAGAGTTCTTTTGTCTGAAATATACAGATGTTCACAAGAAACCGAAGCTTCGATGCGCTGCCTGGCAAGCTTGGACTTACAAAACCTTTTAAATCTAACAGATACTGAAATATTTCAAAGAATTGATTCAAAATTTATACAATTAATTGGTTTTGAATTAGAGGAAATAAAGGATAGAATTAAAGCGGTTGAATCCGTACAGGAAAGTCAAGCTGTATTAATAGAAAAGCTAAGACCAAATACATTAGAAAAGCTTGATTTGACATTAGTTCCATATGTCAATGATGTTGAAGAAGTATTTGGTTGGGAAAATGAACTTAAGGAGGTATTTGATATTCTCAACAAAAAAAAACTTATAACAGTTAATAATTATGGTGGTGTTGGAAAAACAACATTTGCTAAAAAATTTCTTACAATTAACCGCAATAAATTTAATAACGTCGTATGGTTAAATATCGAAAAATCAATAGAAACTTCATTTGTCTTTAATAACCTGTTGCTTTCTAACTTGCGTATCAATTTGGATAAGGATAAAACTGTAGAAGAACAGTTTAATATTATATTGAATGAGCTAGATAAAATTGGTGAAAATAACCTTATCATACTAGACATCCAAGAAAATGACGAGACTTATTCTGCTCTTAACAACATCGCGAATTTAAGAAACTGGAAGAAAATATTTCTTACGCGAGCAAAACTTAAAACGTTAAACCCTTACTTACTTCCGTATTTGGATTATGACAGTGCAATCAGCCTTTTTAAATTACATTGTTCAAAGGAATTTGACGAAACAGTATTTAAATCTTTTATAAATTATATCGAGTTTAACACCCTTATCATAGAGCTTGTTGCCAAAACTATTGAGAATGGATTTGATCTAACTTTAGAGTTTGTATTTAATTCCTTAGAAACACAAAATCTAAATAATGAATTGCTCAAAATAGATATTGACCTTTATGATAAGGAGAATAAAGTAACGGCTATATTTGACTTTATTCTGCAAAAATTTTCTGTAAAAGGTATCAACGATACAGAAAAGTTCTTTTTGGATTATCTTGCCTTACTCCCATCTACAGATATTGTCATTGAAGATTTAGTATTAATTTGTGGTAAGGAATTTTATGATGCTAACAAACTAAGTTATATAAACTCAATTAATTCTTTAGAAAAGAAAGGGCTTGTACAATACGAGAATGACAAGAAAAGTATACGAGTTCATAAAATACTCCAACAAACAATTATATATAGATTAAGAGCTGGGAATAGCGATTTTATAGGTTTCATGTTATATATATCTTGGCTAACACATAGATTAACCGAAGGTTATAATAATCCAAAAGAATCATTCAGATTTTTAAAATATGCTGAATCAATTTTAAATAACATTAAAGAAGAGTATCGGACAAGTATTTATCAGCCGCTTTTACTTCTTGAAAATGAATATTTGCATTTATCATCATTCTTCTTTATACGTGATAATAGCGATGAATTATGGGCAGACTTGATAAAGAGAACTGAAAAATATTTAGGAAAGGATGCGCTTTGCTTGGGAGCAATGTATAACAATCTAGCATCAACATTAAATATTGAAAATTCTTTGGATGATATTATTAAATACCAAAGAAAAGCTAATAATTTATATTTACAACATTCTCGTGATTTTAAAAACGGTGATTTATTAATGTTTATTACATCATTACAAAATCTGGCGCAGGCATATCTTTTAAAAGATGATCCAGAAAACGTACTCAAATGTCTCCAAAAAGTAGCAGCCCTTAGAAAACAAAATTATTTTTATCATGATGCACAAGTCGGCGTAGGGTATAGTATATTGTCTGAACTTCACCGTAGGAACAAAAATTTTGATGAATCTGAGTCATTGATCAAGAAAGCTATTAAATATCATAATTCAATACCCAAAGAAAAGAGAAATGAACTTCTATTATCTAGCTACTACAATAAATTATCGGAAAGTTCCATTTTGAAAAACAATTTGGATGATGCAATAATACATCAATTAAGATGTGTAGAAATTCTGGAATCGCAAGGAATCAAAAATACGCATGCTGTAAAGATGTATCAATTTCTCATTGACTTATTTAAAATAAGTAATAACCCTGAGAATCACATAATTTATAAGGATAAGCTTGAATCATTAATAAAACAGAATTGAGAAAGATGTTGCACATTCTACTTCCTAAATAATACAGTAGATTCCATATATTATTCTTTAATGTTTATACTCAGTTTAACCCTATCAAGCTAACTTTTTTTACATAAAAATTTAATTTCATTGATTACATCTACTTAGGAAGCGTTAAAGAACTTACAAGACGAAGGGTAATACAAACAAACTATTGATTATTAACAAACTGTTTAATACTGTGATACTTTTAAATAACTAAAAACAAGTACTTATGGAAAATTCCAAGAATTCTCAATTGGTAATAGAAGATAATACTTACGGGTATGAATTAAAGAAATTACTTTGGAAACATCAATATCATTATCCTGCTTACAAAGAAATGATAGAATTAATTCTGAAACTCATTAATATTGATTTCCAGAAGTGTGAAGTGAAAGACCTGAACTTATATTTTACTGAAAATGAAAAAAAGTTATTTCAAGACACAAAACCTATTCAAGGAATTAAAAATAAAGAGGTTTTAGCAAGATGGTTTGATGTAATGTTAACTTTAAATAAAAAGAACATTAGAGCCTACATCAAACTAGCCCATGAAAGCTATATGGAGGTATATGCAGCAACTTCTGAGATATACTATATGATCCGTTCTCTTGCACTGGTAAAATATGCAAAGAGCTTTTTTAATGATGAATTTGAAGAGATATTCGAGAAGGTAAAATATACATTCATTGAATGTTCGTCGGCATACTATCAGCAACTTATATTAATTGAATTGTCCTCTATCTATGGTCAAAACAAATGTCAGGACGAGTTTAGTGAATACATAGAACTGAAAATAAATCATTTCGGTAAAACCAAGGACTTTCGCTCTGCAAGATTTTGCATCAGATCATTACAACTTATTGGCATATTAGACAAAAATCAATGCAATATTAGAATGGCTGAAAATTACGAAGCAGAAGGTGACCAGTATGTGTCAGAAATGGAACCCAATACTTACTATCCTACAATTTCTGCAGTATATTTAAAGGGCTTTAGATTGATAGCTTCTACAAATGGTTGCCAAGAATTGCATAACAGACTACAGCGAAAAGTTGCTAAACTTCAACTTGAGGATTTTCGTACAATACAGGCTGGTGGTATTCGTCTTATTCCGGAAATTGATATGGCTTCAATTCATAATAATGTACTAAAATTGAATCTAAGTACTTCAAGCCTTGCATATCACACTTTGCTAGAACTACCAATGATCTCCAACTCGATAGTTGAGGAATTGGCTAAGTCAGACAGGAAATCCGCTATGGGATTAGCATCGTTCTTCTCAGAGCAAGTTAAAATTTCACAGAAAGGTGCTCAAGTTGCTTCTGAAGATATTGCCGAAAGTTACAGTAGTAATGCGCGGACTTACTTGAGAGAAAAACTAATGGCTTATATTTATTTTGTAAAGGGTACCCTGGATGGATACATTGACATGAATCATGCAATGGTAACGAGACTTTTAATCGAATCTAAAAGTCCGTTTGTTCCAGAGGATAGGTTGCATATTTATAGCTTAGGAATTACGGCTGGCTTTCAAAATGATTTTGTCACTGCCGCTCATTTACTTATTCCCCAGCTGGAAAATAGCCTCAGGCACTTAGCCGCTACAAATGATATTATTGTAACAACCTATGAAAAGAGATTCCACCTAGAAAATCTATTGGGAGGATTAATTGCTAAAATCCGTCCCTTGGCTAATGATGATATTATTGAAGAACTGGATAGTTTTCTTGTCCATAACAGCAACGTCAATTTTCGAAATGAATTGCTGCATGGACTGATGGAAACTACGCTCGTTCATAAGTATGGGCTCTATGCCTGGTGGTTATGTTTAAAACTGATTTTACAAACGAAGTTGCATTTTCCAGGAATAAAATAGTAACTACTGTAAATATCATGATTTTATGCAAATAATTTAATAACCCAAAGATAATATTGGATAAGCCCGCCTACCAAGGCCGTTACTCCAGCTGCTTTGAGGAGTAGCTTATCTTTTATACCGATTATCCAGACTCCTCTGCATTCTAAGTATGCGATCCCCAAAATCTATTCGATTCATTGATTTATTTTTTTAAATATCTGGACTAAAAACCGCTCGCCTTCTGTTCAATCAATTGCCATACAAGAAAAAAAATATCCCCAATGGACTTTTTTTAATATAGTATCAGTCTGTAATCTTCCCTAAAAACAGCTACGATTATAAATGTAATGTTTCCATTATTTGGCTATTTTATTTTTTTGTTTTTATTCACTCGTCATTACAAAGAAATTATTTCCTGTCTTTTTTAACAACAAATCAGTAGCACCAAGTAATTTTAAGTGCTCCGTTTCTTTTTCAATAACCTTTTTAGAAATGCCGGGCTGCACAACATAAATATTGAATTCGAGTTCACAGTATCCTGATGTTATCATATTTAATAAGGTGTTCATTTCTTCATCCCCACCGACTTCGTACCTACTTGCTTTCCCTTGGTTAATACGTGAATTTTGACGTCTAACCATATGTTGCAGAAGTTCATAAGTGGTATGCCTCCAATGAAAGCTTCTTTGCGCTTGCCCACACACCTCATATAAATCCTTTAAGCGACCACCGCTTTGCGATTTTGATGAAAACTTACAATGGTACAAGTCTATTTTTACTCTACTGTCTCCACCCTCCCAAAATTTTATCGCTATAATATCACTCGCTTCATTGGCATCATCGTCGTCAAATATTATTTTATAATCAATATTAGATTTTAGCTTTTCAATAATATGGTATTGAATTGAGTCAGTTCTCTTTTCTAGTTTCTGTGATTCTTTCCGAATGTCTGTACCCGTCCATTCTAAAGCAAGTATTTTTGAGGTATCAAAAAGGCTAATTTTACCTTTAAAAGGGAAAAAGATATTATTATACATTTTGGAATTGTCATGAAACCAAGTTATCGGAGGAAAATCATAAAATAATTCGGCTATATCTATTTCGTTTCCTTTATAAGTAATTATAAAAGGTATACTACCAATCAATTCGTATTTATAACCACGTCCAATCGTAGAATCCAATACCAATTTATAGTCAATGGTACTCTGATTTGACTCAATCGAGAATTCGACGTAATTATGACTATATGATTTCAATCTGACATTAAAATCAACCACGGGAATGCCTCTGTGCAGGGTCATAGAGGTATAAGCATATAATTCTTCGTTCCATTTCATGGCTACAGGAACTTTGTTCGCAGGGAGTTCTGTAATCAATTCTGGTTTCTGAATGAATTTGAAAATGTCTTGTGTATCGATAGAATCATCTAAGAGCTTGTTGCCAAGACTATCACACCATTGGCAGAAATCGGGAATACTTTTCACCAATTTAGTCCAAACTCTACCTTTCGAGGAGCAACCAATTGTAACCTTATCTCCATTCTCATAACCGACTCCGAAAAGATTTGAACTGGATTTAGTATCCTTGTCCAATTCATCCAGACCACTCACTATAGAATTTCCTGCATACATAGTGAAACTGATAGGACCATCTAAAGTAGACTTTAAACCTAGATTAAATAGCTCCAATTGAAACACTCCATCCAGGCACTTATAAATATCAGCCTCGTTAAACAAACTTTTATTGGGTCCTACAATTGCTTCGGCAAGTTTATCATGCGTTGTTCCATTATTTGTACTGTTTATATAGAGTAGTTTCTGTTCTTCGTTCAGGTATATTATATAGAGATCATATTGACAGTTTAGCAAATCGTCTATTTTCCCCCATTTTACAGGATCAACTTTTTTTGCAACAATAACGAGTAGATTTTTTTCTTCATGTTCTACTGATACTGTTTCATATTTTTCTTCATTAAAACAAGATGTATAATTCTGTGGTTCCCATTCGATCTCATCATCAAATAACCTGAAGACAACTGTGCTCATCGCTGGCGTTATATTTCGCAATGGAATTTTTGCCGGGATCTCAGCATCTGAAAAATTCTGAAAAAAGTCTTGTTCTTCTTTTACTGAGCCTATTATATCTTCATTCGCCATACTGATAATTTTATCCCAGTCCGAATCTTTTTGATATAATTTTTTCAAAGTCCCTTTTAGCTCCGGATCTGCAATATTGGCTACTATAGACGCATTGCCCAATTTTAATATTGATTCGCGCGTAAACCTTCCAAAGAACTGAAATGAGGTTGTGATGTTTTTATGCAAATCGTGCAATGCACAAATTTTTAACTGAGGAAGGTCAAATCCTTCTCCAAGCATATCAACGCATACAATTATTTTATGCTTTCCTGCAATGATGTCTTCTAATATTTTCTTGCGGATTGCCTGCTTAATACCGCTATGAATAAATACAGGGTTGTACTTCTGATATGGTTTATAGATTTTTTCAAATACCTCTTCAGCTTTAGACATTGTATCCACCCTTGCCATCAATATATGGTCGTATTTTCCCTCTATATCTTTTTCCAAAATGGAAATTGCTTTCTCTGCAATAAGTTGGTCAGATTTCAGTGGATTAAATTCGAGAATAGGGTGAAAAACAATTTGTTTATAGTAATTGTCTCTTTGAGCGAGTGAGAGGGGATAATCGTAAATAACCTTACCTTGTAAACGTTTCTTGTCATTTCTAAATGGAGTCGCTGTGAATAACAAAATAGGTTTATTATAAGTTTCAAGTTGTACTTTGATGTTATTCCACTCTTTTGCCTGACTATGGTGTGCTTCATCCATAATCAAAAGATTGCACCAATTCAGAAATGATGTCTTTATTTTTACATCACCATTCAATATCCCTGTAATTATTTGCGGAGTGGAAATAATTACATTTGATTCGAACAAACTGTTTGCATCTTCTATGCTTTTAATACTCGTTTTTAGAAAACCTACAATTGGATTTTTGGCAGAAGAGGAAACAATTTGAAACTTACGATCTTTTAGAACACCCAGAGATTTAAATTTATTGAAAATCTGGGTTCTCAATGAGGCCGAAGGAACGATTACCAATAAGCCTTGACACTTTTCTGCTATAGTTAAACATAGCATTGTTTCAGTCTTACCTGTCCCAGTAGGCATTACAATTACAGCAGGTTTATTTGAAATGCTCCAATGGGAAAGAATAGAATGTAATGCACCAATTTGTGGAGGTCTAAGTCCAAACTGTGTAATATTACCAGTTTCATCTTTGATTTCCTTTTTGTAATTAAATTTCCCTTCCCAAGTCTGAAGGATATTTTTGTGATCAGGAAGTTTTATATACTCTGCTTTCTTCTTACATTTCGAAAGAATTGCAATGGTCAGTTTTTCATACTCTTCAAGCAATGTGAATACAGCATCATAATTTTGTGGGATCTGGCTCTTAATTATTGAGATAAAATACTTTGAATCATTTTCGGAAAGAAATTCATATCCTGAAAATGTACTTCCATTAAATTTTCTTATAACACCTTTTTCAACTCCAATATAGTATTCTTGTTTATTGCCGTTGATATTTTTTACATATGTACAATTGAAAGTAATTTCAATCTTTTCCTCTGGGAATAGGCTATCCATCTTGAATAAATTTAACATATATTGAAAGCCAATATCGACTATTGAAATTCTCCTATATGGTGATAGTTCTTTTTTCTTTAATCAATCTGCAATATTCAGGCTTTCAATAAATTGCACTATATACAAATATATTAAAAAAAGAAATTGAAAAATTACGGAAAACCGTATGAAACACTTTTATTAAAATCAACCTTTTCTATTATCTTATGGTTGATTTTATAAATATGAAATTGCTACAGTATATTAGAGAATCTGATTATAAAAATTCTAATGAATCATCTTTACCGGCTTTTCGCTACTCATGCTAAAATTAAGTATAGAGATGATCAAATCAACTCTATACTTAATACTTGAATATTTAAATTAAATATAAAACATTATAAATCAGCAAAATACTCACAAAATCCAATTAAGATCAGTAACCAAAGAGTTCGGAGATAATCCTGTCAAGACAAAATGAGATAACTTTTTAAAAGCTGTCTCATTTTTTATACCCATAAAAAACTGTGGCCCAAACTTTTACAATTGGGATATTTAGAGTTCGATTTTTGAAGCTAGAATTCCTCTTCACTTGTTTGAAATTATCTAGAAGAGCCTCAATATATTTTCTATAGGACTTTTTCGCAAATTCGAAATCTCCTTAGGGCTATAGTGTCTTTTGTTCTGGTTTTTTATAATTTTTTGAGATAAGATAAAGCAAGTCCAAAATAACTGCTATTTCTTCATCATCTACTTTAATGCCATTCTTTGCTAATAGGGGAAAACACGATTGTCTTATTGCAAACAGAATTGAGTTTCTCTTATCTATGATTAAAAATAATACCAACATTTAAACTTTCTAATAGTACCCAATTATTTATTGAGGAAAAATATTAATAATTATTCTCTGGTTTTAGTAATAAATTGTTGAACTTTTAAATCAACTTCTCTTTGGTCAATTGGATGGTATGCGTGAAAACTTTGAGCTCCTGGAGCATCACATTTCCACACCATGAATTTATTATTGCTGGGATCGTAATTATATAATTCATTCGATTTGCGATATCCAATAGCTTCTTCTAAAAATAATTTTGCATCATCTTGGCTGCATTCCAATGGAGATACCTGTTCATTTTTATTTGGAATAACTCCAACTCCATTTTCTCCATGCTTTTTATTCCAAGTATAACTTCTTTGATCTCTATTGCTATGAAACCACTCAATTGCTTTTTTTACCTCTGTTAAGCAATCTACATTATGTCCTGTTGTAATTATTGGAGGCTTCAAATTGGCTCTGGAAATAAGAATTGTAGAATTTTTACTGAATTCTGAAGAATAAAAATTAATTATATAAACCTTATTTCCTAAATATTTATACTCACAAGCTTCGGCAAAACTTTTATCATTAACATATGCAGTTTGAGCGCCTGAATCAAATATATAATAATATCTATGATCAACTTGTTGTTTTTTTTGAATTGTCCAATCCTTTGACTCGGCCTCTAATAATAATTGTCTAATTTTGTGTACTGGATTTGTAATCGAATAATCTGTCACCTCATCCAACATATCTATGTTATTAAATAGCTTTCCTAATTCTACACTTGAATAGAATAGTTCAACATTTGGAAGAAACAAAAAAGAATGTAAAATATCTAATAGATTATCAATATTTCTATTGAATTCTTCAAGAGTTTCTGGAATCCAATCTTGACCATCTAAATACATCCTTTCATTTAAAAATGCCTTCATTAGAATCCCATTATTTGTTTCATATCCTTACTAAATTGATCAAAAAAGTCTTGAGGAGGACCAATTATTCTCGCGTCATCTCTTACTTTTATGGGATGTACCAAAGAGATATGTGATTCATTTTCTCTCTCAATAAAATATATAGCTACGTTATCTGTTGTAATTCCTATATTAGAGTTTCTTTTATTCTCTACTATATTGACTAGAATTGAATTAACAATATGGTCGCTATGCGTCTCAACTATTAGTTGTATTCCACATTGTGCGGCCAGACAAAAAAGTTTTCCTATTACTGACTGTCCAGCAGGGTGCAAGTGAGCTTCAGGATTTTCAATTAGTATAACGGCTCCTTTTTGGGAAGTTAAAATTGCAACCAATACTGGAAGAATATAAGAAACTCCGAATCCAACATTTTCAGGTTTATACTCTTTTGTTTGACCTAAAGATGTTTCAAATTGATATCTTAATGTAACTGAATTTTGAGCTGAATTTTCATTTATACTTATTTTAATACTAGGAGAAATCTCGTGTAGCCATGCTTCAACCTGGGATTTCAATTTAAGGCTTTTAGCTTTCTCATGAGCCATTTGAGGAAATACAATGTCTTTCTCTGCATTACTTGCTAAATAATGTACAGTGTATTTACCATCACCATGTTTTTCTGAAATTTGGTTTAGTTGTTCAACATAGTAGGTATTCCTTTCATGTGACTCTCTAGCGCCAATATGCTCCGCTGCAATATATTGAAAATTTTTTCCGAAAATTTCTAATTTTGAAAAATCATCTTCCTTAATTGCATTTTTGAGTGGTAAAAAGTTCTTATCAACATTTCTGGAGAATAACCATTGATGCTTAATAGAGTTTTCTAACGTAATAGAAAATTCTAATTCATCTCCATCCCCGCTTTCGCAAAATGCATCTTGTGAATTGCCAATCATAACTAAATCACCGTTTAATAATAGTCCTTCAAATTTGCGTTGAGACAAATAAGACTGCCTTAAAAGTAAAATAGATTGTATAATTGAAGATTTACCCATCCCATTCCTTCCAGTAAATATATTTAGACCTTTTAGATCGAAAAAGGCGTTTTCATGAGCTTTAAAATTTTTTAGTTCAAGCTTTGTGATCATATTTTAAATTTTTTTAACAGTTGAAATATTACTTCAAATCTGTAATCAACCTTGTTTCTACTATTTGTTGAAAATGAAATTGACTCATTAAAATATCTATTATAAAAGATATTCTGTAATTCTAAATTCAATTGATCTTTATTTGTTTTTAAATTTTCTAATTCATCTTCATCAAGCCAAGCAAGATTTACACTTATTGCTTCGAAAAGTGCTTTATTAATTCTTGGAGTTCGAATTTTTTCGGGATCTAATTTTTTAAATCTATTATCCCCAAAAATTTCAATAGAATAATACATTGATTTAAAAAAAACATCTCTAACATGTTCAATATTATAATAATTCTTATTAATTTGAACCAAACAATTATTCATAAATGTTTCTAAATTTCCATTATAATCAATTTTCAACAAGTAGAATGCTAAAAAACCATTTACATATTCAAAATCCTTCATCCTACGGGGGCTAATAGAATTGAATGTCGCCTCTTTAAAATACTTTGAATCAGCAAGTTCCATAAGTAATTTTGTGGCAACTCCCTGATTCAGAGCATATCTTAATTCTTGATTATTAAGATTAATACCACCGGTATTAATTCTACTAAATATTATGAATTTTATTTCATCAGGAGTCCCTCTATTAATGAGATAAATATTTAATGGAAATTCTTCAATCCTCCTTTGAAGTTCGCGTGGGAGCTCTGAGAAAGTATAACCATTGAATTCTGGCAAAAATTCCAAACCATCCAATTTGAAATTCTCTTTAACAATAAAATTATAAAATGTTGTTACACGTTGTAATCCATCAACAACCTGCCAATCACCTTTTTCATTAGAGTCGAAATAAAAAGAAGGTATTGGAATTCTAATCAATATAGATTCAATTAATCTACTTTGTTGTACTCTACTCCAAATATTCCAATGTCTCTGATAATCTGCGAATAAATCTATTTCTCCATTTTGTAATCTTCGAAGAATATAATACAAACTTATTTGTTGTATAGATATGTCTATATCATTTGGATTAAACTTGTAGTCGTAACTATCTCTAAATAAGTCGTTTGGCATCGTTTTAGTTATTTTCAATCCTTCTTAATTAAACTTTCTTAATTTTGAAAGCCAACATAATTTTTTGACCTCCCAAAAAATATTTATTCATTTTGTTGGGCTATCCTTTATAATTCAAATATAGAACAAATTTAAGGATCGTTTTTTTATTATTTAAGAATAATATGTTATCAATATTAATCATCTGCATCAGCTTTTTCCATTAACATTCTATGATAAGAGCAAATATTGCCCTCATAAGCTTCTTCTAATTCATGCATGAAACCACATATCGTACAACTTTTAGCAATTTGACGGTATCCACAAGATAATATTTTTAGCTTTATTTGCATATAATTTGTTTGAGTTTTATGCTCTTTGTCTTTATGTTAAATATGTTAAAGTTAACAGCAATTGCCATTTTAGGGATTTAATTTTTAGTGGCAGAATCGTGGTAGCTTTAAAAAAGTTACTTAAAATACAGGTTTATTACGAAATGAGAGATTTAGTTCGAATCCCTCCCTTTCATATGAAAAAATGAATTATAAAAATTACAATAAACATTATGATTAAGAATATATGAAGCTCTTTTTTCCAAAATTTCTTTTATCTTATTTATAAATGTGTGGATTTCAAAACTACTAATAATAAAGATGCTGATATAATCACATAATATTCCCTTTTACAATTGGAACATTTGAATGCTTTTTGTAGATTTTAAAGATCCAAACGATATTGTGGTCGTATGTTTATGATATTTATTCGCCAAGAGGTCCATCAAAAGAAGAAATGGGTGGACTTTTAGGTATGGCTCGAAATGCAATCCCAGCTGATCAATTATGGTTAAATTCTAATTACGGATAAAACCAGACACTAGGGATGAAAATAGAGAAAGCATTGATTACTATAGTAACAGCAGCGAAAGAATCGGCTTCTGTCTTTAGTAGCAATTCTGTTTTGTACGAATTTATGGCAGACTATTAGCTAGCCTGCCGTATCAATCCATTAACAACCTCTATAAAATACTAAATATCAACAAAATATACGCAAAATCCAATTAAGATCATTTATTAAAGAGTTCGAAGATAATCCTTTAAGGATCACAAAAAAACCTCACAATTTTTATTGTGAGGTTTTTTGTTTTTTTTTATTCGCCATCCACTGATCAAAACGATTTTTACATTTTCCCGGCCGCATGAATCAGGATATCCGGTTCTTTGATCGGATTTAAGCTAAAATTCTCTCTCTTTCAGAAGAAACAATCAGTATATTTGTAATAGGACTTATTGTATTTAAATGTTGACAGATCAATTTGGAAGGAGCATAAACTATCTCCGGCTTGCTATTGTAGACCGGTGTAATCTCCGATGTACTTACTGTATGCCGGAAAACGGTCTTAGCTGGATCAAGCAAAATGAACTCATGACTGACGAAGAAATGCTCAGAATCTGTTCGGTATTTACAGAAATGGGGGTCGATAAAATCAGGATAACAGGAGGAGAACCTTTCGTCCGTAAAAACAGTATTGAGCTTATCCAAAATATATCACAATTAGCCGGACTTACTGATCTCAGCATCACCACCAATGGTCTTCTTACCGGACAACATATTCCACGACTAAAAGAATACGGAATAAAATCTGTCAATCTAAGTCTTGACACCCTTGATAAAGAGCGGTTTTTCAAAATTACAAGAAGAAACAGCTTTGATAAGGTGATGAAAACGTTAGATAGTCTCCTGCAGTATGATATAAAAGTAAAAATCAACACAGTGGTGATGGAAGGGGAAAATATTGAGGACATTATTCCTTTAGTAATGCTTACAAAAAATCTTCCGGTAGATGTCCGTTTTATTGAGGAAATGCCTTTTAACGGAAGTGAAACTGATATTTCCCTAAAATGGAATTTCACACAAATCTACAGCTATATCAAAGATCATTTTCCTGAAATTCAAAAGACAAATGATCCTAAAAGTTCAACATCATACAATTATAAGATTCCTGGCTTTACAGGAAGTATAGGAATCATTGCAGCTTATACCCGTTCATTTTGTGGAGACTGCAACAGAATAAGAATCACGCCTTCCGGTATCCTCAGAACCTGTTTGTATGAAGGAACCGGTATCAACCTGAAGGATGAAATCCGTATGGGAAGAACAAATGAAGAGCTGAAAAGTATCATTATCGGCAGCATACACAAAAAACCGAAAGACGGCTGGGAAGCTCAGAAACTGAGTTTAAAGCCATCACAAATACATCAGTCAATGGCAACAATAGGAGGGTAATTATGGAAATGATCAGTGTACAGCAGGCAGAAGACATCATCTTTTCTCAAATCAGAAATTTCGGGACAGAAGAAATTTTCTATGAAAATGCCACAGGACGAATTTTAGCAGAAAATATTCTGGCAGACCGTGATTTGCCGCCTTTTGACAGGCCAACGGTAGATGGAATTGCCATCAGTTTTAAATCCTATGAAAGGGGAATTCGTGACTTTACCATCAAAGCTGTACAGGCAGCAGGAGAATCTCCACTTTCCATTGATGAAGAAAACGAATGCATAGAAATTATGACCGGAGCAGCATTGCACTCTTCAGTGGATACTGTCATACGTTATGAAGATATTCTGATCAATAATAATGTTGCAAGCATTAATATTGATATTAAAAAAGGACAGAATATCCATTTGAAAGGAAGGGATAAAAAATCAGGAGAAATATTGGTAAAAGCCAATCAGGTCATCACACCATCTATTCTCGGGATCGCTTCGTCTGTGGGAAAAACATCTTTAAAGGTAAAAAAACTTCCCAGAGTCGCCATTATTTCCACCGGAGACGAAATGGTTCCGTCTGAACATACTCCTACCCCATTCCAACTGAGACGTTCCAACGGAATTACTATACAATCTGTTTTGAAAAAATATAAAATTGATGCTGACTGGCTGCATTGGAATGATGATTTTGAATTGATAAAAAAGGAATTATCCCAATGTATTGACAGTTATGATATTCTACTGATGAGCGGCGGGGTTTCTATGGGAAAATTCGATTATTTGCCCAAAGCCTGTGAAGAGCTGGGAATAAAAAAGCTTTTTCACAAAATAAAACAGAGGCCGGGAAAACCTTTCTGGTTTGGAAAAAGCCAAAACGAAAAATTGGTTTTTGCATTCCCTGGAAACCCGGTTTCCGTATTTATGTGCCTGCACCGGTATTTTATTCCCTGGCTTGAAAAATCTTTGGAAATCCGGGAAAAACCTCAATATGTCGTTTTACAAAATGATATTGATTTTCCCTTTTCGTTACAATATTTTGCCCAGGTAAAACTCAGCATGAATCCATCAGGACAATTAATCGCAGAATCAGTAAATACCAATGGTTCCGGAGATTTTTCTCATCTTGCGGAAACCGATGCATTTATAGAACTTCCTCTGGAAAAAACTGTGTTTAAGAAAGGCGAAGTCTATAAAATCTGGAGATATAATTTTTAATGTAATCATGACAAATTTTTCACATCTTAATAAAAAAGAACAGCCCGGTATGGTGAATGTAGGCGGTAAAAAAGCTACCCACCGGAAAGCCACTGCCAAAGCTATTGTAATACTTCCTGAACATATTCTGGAAGCGCTTCAAAAAGATGATTTTAAAACTAAAAAAGGTTCAGTTTTCCAAACCTCTATCATTGCAGGAATAATGGCAGCAAAAAAAACGGGAGAACTGATTCCTCTCTGCCATCCTATTGGTATGGACAACTGTGAAATAGATATTGAAATCAATGATCAAAATGAAATTGAAATCTATTGTACTGCCGAGATCGAAGCTAAAACAGGCATCGAAATGGAAGCATTGACAGGTGCATCTGTTGCCGCACTTACTATTTATGATATGTGCAAAGCCATGAGTCATGACATCGTAATCAAAGAAATACAACTCATCGAAAAATCCGGAGGAAAAAATGATTTCAAAAGAGACTGATGTACCCCAATTAAACGGGCTGGTACTGGCAGGAGGAAAAAGCCAGCGTATGGGAAGCCCTAAAGATAAAATGAACTGGCATGGCAAAGAGCAGCGGTATTATGCGGCTGATCTTTTAGCTCCGTTTTGTGATGAGGTTTTTATTTCCTGCAGACAAGACCAGCTGGAAAATTTTGATTCAAATTACAATGCCCTTACTGACACTTTTCTGAATATGGGACCTTTCGGCGGAATTCTTTCGGCATTACGCTCCCAAAGAGATGCGGCATGGTTGGTCGTTGCCTGTGATTTACCTTTATTGGATGAAAAATCGTTAGAGTTTTTAATTGAAAACAGGAATATAGAAAAAGCAGCCACCACTTACGAAAGTCCTTTTGACAGATTACCGGAGCCATTGATTACGATTTGGGAACCTAAAAGCTATCCTTTGCTCCTCAATTTTTTAGGATCAGGAATTACCTGCCCAAGAAAAGTTCTGATCAACAGTGATACCTTAATCCTGAAACCAGGCAACCCGGATTCTTTAATGAATGTGAATACTCCTGAAGATAGGGAAAAAGCCCAGGAAATTTTAAGAAAACAGATTTAAGACAGAAACAGATGAGTAACCCGCTTGAACGTTATCATTGCCAGATGGCTTTACCCGGATTTGGAGCTTCGTCTCAGGAACTTCTTAAAAACGCTAAAGTCCTGATCGTAGGTATGGGAGGGCTTGGCTGTCCTTCGGCACAATATCTTACTTCTTCAGGTATAGGAACAATTGGTCTTGCCGATAATGATACCGTCTCTGAAAGCAATCTTCACCGCCAGATTTTATATGCTCCGGAAGATATCGGAAAATCGAAAGTTGATGTTGCTGCTAAAAAGTTACACCAGCAAAATCCATCGGTAAAGATTATTCCTTTTAATTTCCTGGTAACCTCTGAAAATGTCATGGATTTGATTTCTGAATTTGATCTGATTATTGAAGGAACAGATAATTTCGAAACAAAATGTCTGCTGAATGACGCCTGTGTACTGACGGGAAAACCTTTGATATATGGTGCTATTTACCAATACGAAGGCCAGGTAAGCATCTGGAATGTTATACAGAAAAATGGCACTTATTCCCCTAATTACCGTGATGTTTTCCCGAATGCGGAAGAATCACAGGTACCGAACTGCAGAGAAGGAGGTGTATTGCCTACATTGGCGGGAATTGTTGGATGTATGCAGGCTAATGAAGCTATAAAATACTTTACACATCCCGAAGATTCACTGGCAGGAAAACTCTGGATGATGAATGTGCTGAACGGCAAAACCCAGATCATTAAATTAAGAAAAACTTCCGTGCAGATTACAGGTTTGCCTCAGACCGTAAAAACCATTACGTTTGAGCAACTGATGCAGGAAAAAGATCTTTTTGAAATCATAGATGTCCGTACACCACAGGAACATGATGAGTTTAATATCGGAGGAATTAATTTTCCTGTAGAAGAATTACAGAGCCATTCAGATTATATTTCAGCTTGTCCAAAATCTATTGTCGTATATTGTCTATCCGGGAAACGCAGTGCAGAAGCGGTGAGAAAAATTAAAAATATCTTTCCTGGGAAGAAAGTGTATTCTTTAAAAGATGGCATTCAAAAATATAAGCATATATGACAGTAATTTATGAATTAAGAGAAGCAACAATCACTTTCGCTTTTCGACATTAATCAATAATATTCTGAGCCATTTTCTGAGAAACAGCAATATGTTCTCCCACCATCTCATGAATGGTTTCATCAATCATGACACACATACTGTTAAGGGCTAAATCATTCGCATCTGTTCCAAAAGGTTCCTCAATTTCGTCAGCTATTGCTTCAAACGCAACAAATGTATAAGCTACAAAAACCACAATAAGTGGTGTAAACCATCCGAGCGAATCCACCAGTCCGAAAGGTAACAGAAAGCAATAAATGTATACCGTCCGGTGCAGTAAAACCCTGTAGCTGTAAGGGATGGGAGTTGAAATAATTCTCTCGCAGCCTCCAAGAATATCAGACAGTTTATCAAAATTTTCATCAAAGCGGGCCTGCTGGATAGAATCCAGGGAACCTTCATCTTTTAAATTCTGTACCCATTCTGCAAGCAGGCGCATCATTACAGCCGGTTTATATTTGGATGCAGCGACAATTTTCAGCTGATCTTCATCAAGTCTGGATTTTAAATCTTCATAAGCATCTGTTCCTCTCAGCTGATGTTTCAACGCAAAAACAAAGGCCCCAAGCAGCTGCACAAAATTATGGACTGAAGCCTGATCATTTTTTATATTTTTCAGCGTGATGGCCTGGCGGGTCAGTGCCCTGGAAGTGTTCAGCAGAGCGCCCCACAGTTTTCGTCCTTCCCAGAATCTGTCATAGCTGGCATTGTTTCTGAATCCGAGAAATAAAGCCAGTACAAAACCGAACAGGGTAAGTGGTGCCGGATTTAGCGGAACTTTAAACGAGAGAATGATCCCATGAAAATAGGTCACCAGTAAAGAAAGAATTAAAAGCAATCCCAAACGGGGAAGCAGGGCTGGCAAAACAGAGCCATGCCACACAAAAAGCATTCTGAACCAGTGTTCCTTTTTTCTTATGATCATTGCTGAATGATAATTTATTCAAATACTATATTTTATGGTTGTTCGAGACTTGTTCCGGAAGCTGCAACTACATGATCATCAATCTTTCTAAAAACAGCAGGATCATGCTTTCGGATTTTGATACGGACATATTTGGAAGCCGGCATATTGGCACCGTTCACCACGTTATTGATAGATACCAATACATTAGTTTCCGGGAAATACGTCATGGTACTTTTCTGAGGAATAGGATATTTTACGACAATGAAAAGTGGTGCAATCCTTTCAATTCCATCATCATAATTGAAAAGGTCTACGTGATCTCCTTCTTTGAGGCCTGCTTTTTCAATATCTTTTTCATTCATCATTACGACTCTTCTTTCATTGAAAATCCCACGGTAGCGGTCATTCAAACCATAAACAACCGTATTGAACTGGTCATGTGTTCTGGTGGTTCCCATTAAATATTCGTCTTCTGCAAGCGAATTATCTGGTACGGCGGTTATATTGAAAGCCGCTTTTCCGGGGTAAAATTCGCTGTTGAATTTACCGTCTCTTGGTCCGTTCGGAAGATAAAAACCTCCTTTCTGCACTACCCTTTCGTTATAATTTTCAAATCCTGGAATGCATTGTTCAATATCGTTACGAACAGCATCATAACTGTTGATAAACTTATCCCAATCCACTACGGAACGTTCTCCTAAAACCGCTTTTGCCATTCTGCAGGCCACATGAGTTTCGTTGATCAGATGTTTTGAGATAGGATCGAGAACTCCTCTTGACCATTCCACAACGCCCATTGAATTTTCCGTACTTACGTGTTGAAGCTCACCGTTTACTATATCTTTTTCACTTCTGGAAATTACAGGTAAGATCAAGGCTTCTTTTCCATGGATAAGGTGGCCTCTATTTAATTTTACAGAAACAATTACTGACATTTCTAATTTTCGCATTGCCTCTGCTGTAAAAGTTGTATCCGGTGCGGCAGAAAGGAAGTTTCCTCCCATGCAGAACATAAATTTCACTTTACCCTCATGCATTGCTTTAAGCGCATTTACAACGTCATATCCTCCTTTTCTGGGTACTTTAAAACCGTAATATTCCTCCAGTTTATCCAATTGCTCAGTTGTTGGATGATGATTGATAAGTAACGTCCTGTTTCCCTGCACATTACTATGGCCACGAACAGGACACGCTCCTCCTCCCTTGATTCCTATGCTCCCTTTCATCAGCAGGATATTCACAATATTGTAAATCATTTCCACCCCGTTGTGCTGCTGTGTAATTCCCATTCCCCAACAAATGATGATCCGTTTTCTGGAGGCAATCATCTGTGCCGCTTCTCTCAAGTTTTCGACCGGGATGCCACATTCTTCTGATAAAAAATTAAGGTCATAGCGTTTTAATTCTTCAACCAATTCATTGAAGCCGGCAGTTTTATTCGTAATAAAATCATGGTCAATAACTTTTCCCGGGCTTTTGGCTTCTTCTTCCAGCACGAGAATTTGCAGTGCTTTTAAAAGCGCCATATCTCCATTAATTTTTACAGGGAGATACAGATCTGACAATTCATAAGGCTTATTGAGCAAGGCACGGATTTCCTGAGGATTCCTGAAACCTTTCAATCCGGCTTCAGGAAGCGGATTAACCGCTATAATTTTTGCCCCGTTTTTCTTTCCTTTAGTTAATGCGGAAAGCATTCTCGGAGAATTGGTTCCCGGATTTTGTCCTATGATCATGATCAGGTCCGCATCGTAAAAATCTTCCAGCTTTACGGTTCCCTTCCCAATTCCTATGCTTCTGGAAAGTGCGTAACCGGAAGTCTCGTGGCACATATTGGAACAGTCCGGAAAATTATTGGTCCCGAATTCACGGGCAAATAGCTGGTAGACCCAGGTCGCTTCATTACTTGTTCTTCCTGATGTATAAAAAATAGCTTCATCAGGCGAATCTAATGCATTTAGTTTTTCTGCAATTTTTTTAAAGGCATCATCCCAGCTTATCGGCTGATAATGTGTTCCTCCCTTCGGCAAATACATGGGTTCTGCCAGTCTTCCCAACTGGCTGATTTCAAAATCTGTCAGCTTTGCTAAATCATATACTGAATTTTTTCTGAAAAACTCTGTTCCGATCTTTTTTGAGGTAGCTTCTTCTGCCAGGGCTTTTGCACCGTTTTCACAATACTCACCCAGTCTGGAACGTTCATCATCCGGATCCGGCCATGCACAGCTCGGACAATCGAAACCGTCAAACTGATTCATACTGAAAAGGGCTCTTCCTCCGCGAAGAACAGAGGCATTAAGCACCAACTGATCCAATGAATGAATCACTGCAGGAACACCTGCTGCCCAGGCTTTGGGTGGTTTCAGCTTCAGATCCTGAAGTTTATAGGGTGGTTCTGCAGAAGGTAATCTGCTGCTTCCTTTTTTATTGAATACATCTTTGTTTTCCATGATTTCCAGGTTTAAAAAAATGAAAAAATCAGCATTTCAGGTTTGGATTGGGATAATTGTCGCTTTGGTCTTCCAAAGTATTATCAATACATACAAAGTCTTTTTCTATTAAGAGTTTAATTTTTCCGGTCTGTCCTTCAAAACCGACTCTGTCTGTGGAAATCCACTCTGTTATCATTAATGCAGGCATTTTCAGAACTATTCTGTTTTCGATGAAAACTGCTGAAAGCTCTGTATCTTCCGTTCTTTCAATCGCGTAAATAAACGGACGGTCTACAAATTCTGTAGAGCTTGAAATAATCCCATCTTCCCCCAATTTTGCCACTTCGGACTGGGTAAGACGAAATCTGACTGTATTATCTTTAATTCTTATTTTCATAATAAATTTTCAATGTTAAAATGGCTGCCGGAATGGTAAATATTAAAACGGTTGTCCCGGAGAAAGCCCAGTAAAGTAATATCAAATTCTTTGGCCAGATCCACTGCCAGGCTTGAAGGAGCGCCTATTGCCGCCACAATGGATATTCCTGCCATTGCAGCTTTCTGAATAAGTTCAAAACTGGCTCTTCCGCTCAGAAGCAAAATTTTATTGTTCAAAGGAAGCAAACCGGCAGATAGTGCATATCCTATGAGTTTGTCCAAAGCATTATGTCTTCCCACATCTTCACGCAGTGCCAGAAGGTTTCCTTCCAGATCAAAGATACCGGACGCATGTATACCGCCTGTAGCACTGAAATTATTCTGGAATGACTGCAGTTTTTCAGACAGCTGATACAGCGTTTCCAGGGAAACTTCTGTATTTTCTTTTGTATGGTTATGGAAAGCGCTTACTGTTCTTATAGATTCTATGGAACCTTTTCCACATACACCACAGCTGGAAGTGGTATAAAAGTTCCGGTCTGCCTTCATCAGTTCAGGAACAAAGCCTTCTGTAAGCTCGACAATGACAACATTTTCGCTGTTCCTCGAACATTCTGCCTGCGGAGAATATATGCTTTTAATCTGTTCACGACCGGAAATAATCCCTTCTGTGAATAAAAACCCTGCAGCAAATTCTGCATCATTTCCGGGAGTCCGCATGGTTACAGAAATATTTTTAGACTCTTTTTTACCTTCAGCGCTGTAAGAAACCCTGATTTCCAGAGGTTCTTCTACAGAGATATCATCTGTATAAGGGAAACTGTTGCTTTCCCTGACTTTGATGATTTCTATCTGCTTTACAGATTTATTTGACAACAGATTTGCTTTCATGATATAATGACTGGCCTAGTAAAGGTACAAAATTTTATTCCTAAAATCAGGGATGCGCCGAAACCCACTCTTCACCATCTTCAAAAATTTCTTTTTTCCAGATAGGAACGGTCTTTTTTATATTTTCAATCATAAAGCTGCAGGCATCGAAAACCGCATTTCTATGCCCGTCACTTACCACAATGATCACGGCAGCATCACCGGGAAACAAGACTCCCGTGCGGTGGTGAACAACAATATTCTTCACTGAAAATAAGGAAATGGCTTTATCTGCTATTTTTTGTATTTCCTTGACGGCCATAGATTGATAGCATTCATATTCCAGACGGGTAACAGGTTTACCTTTGGTATGATTTCGTACGGTTCCTACAAATGACGCTATTCCTCCGTATGCGTGATCAGAAGCAAGAGCAAAGCAATCTGTAAGATCCAGTATGTGTTCTGTTATTTTTATATCAACCATATCTATTAGCCGCCGCTTACCGGAGGGATTATTGCTATTTCGTTAGACACTGTTATGATCTGATCATCTTCTGCATATTCATCGTCAACGGCAATAAAATAGGATTTTAATTTTTTCAGTTCCGGAAAGTCTTTTTCCAGAAGCTCCTTGAGTGCTTTGACACTTGCTCCTTCATGTATTTCTATTTCTTTCTCTGAAGTTCCGAAAATATCTTTCGTTATTCCGAATGCCAGTATTTTAAGTTTCATTTTTATATGCAGCTTATTACCAATATTTTATTAAAACGTTTATTCCGGCCACTAGAACCAGAACAGCCGTCATTCTTTTGATGACTAAAGGATTCCATTTCAGGGACATCCTGGAACCGATCTGCCCGCCAATGAACACGGCAAAACATAAACTCATGATTCTGAAATAATCCATATCTGCAGACAGCTTAGATAACTGGCCAAAGATTCCTGATATTGAATTTACCAATATGAAAACACTTGACGCCGCTGCAATTTTCCGTGGGGTATCCCATTTCATGAGGTTTAACAATGGGGAAAGAAAAATCCCTCCGCCAATGCCTACCAATCCTGATAAAAACCCGATTCCTCCTCCTAAAAATCCGTTTTTGAAAGGTGTAGCTTTTGTATATTTCGAAGGATTTTCTTCATTTTTTGTTTCTGTCTTTACCCAAAGCAACAGCGCAGCCATGATTAAGGTGGCACCTAATACCAGGAAAAAAGTCTCCTGGCTTATTTTCAAAACAGCTCCCAGGTATGCCATGGGAACACTTACAAGGGTAAGCGGCAGTATTTTCTTCCAATCAATCTGCTTATTTCTGATATAAATAAATACTCCTCCTATTACTACAATAACATTACAGATAAGTGCTGTTAACCGTATTTCCTGATAAGGAAGACTGTACATTGCCAGAACAGCAAGGTAACTGGATCCTCCACCAAATCCCACAGAAGAATAAATGAAAGCGATGATTAAAAAAAAGAAAAAGATTTCCCAATGCCCCATATATTTTGCAGAATTAATTTTCTTACAATAATACTCATTTTTAGGGCGCCATTCAGGGTTATCACTTAAAAGTTTCTGTTATAATTTGTGAGAAAGATGTTGCAAATTGTTTATCTAAAAGGAAGGAAGATGGAAGCGTGAGGATGGAAGTTACTATTGGACCTATCAATAAATAGCTATTAACCAATACTTATTTCTATTCTCAAACTTCTTTGGCCAAAGATTTACACTGCTTCTTTTGTTTTTGTTGCGCTCTTAGCAGCTTCGATTTTCTTGGTATTCCTAAGTTCCCGTTTCATTTTGCGGTAGTCCCAGGGAGCAATGGCATTACTATCCTGCCAAAGTCCTATTTTTTTCTGCTGTGCAGCTTCCTGCAGTTTTCCCAAAGAGTCATCTTTGGAATAGGAAAAATACCACCATCCCAATCCTGCTTTGATAAGCTCTTTGGAAAGGTATTTCCCATCGTCATAATACACTTTCGCAATGGATCTTCCATAACGGTCTGTAGTGGTTTCAACAAAGCTTACGGTTTTCCCAAAAACCTGAGCAGAAGTAAACTGTTTTGCATTTTTACCAAACGCCTGCCCATTTTCCGGACAATCGACTTCAGCCAGCCTCAGCTTTTTTTGCTGATTGCCTTTTAACAGTAAAGTAATGGTATCTCCGTCTGAAATTTTGATCACTTTTCCGGTCGTCTGTGAGAATAGGAATACAGGGAAAAGTACATACAGCAGCATTAATCGTTTCATGGGGCAAATATAGGGATTAGTGGAGCTTTTTAATTAAAAAACCTCGCGTTTTGCGAGGTTTTCATAATATTAAATTGAGTTATTTGATTTCCTACCTCAAAGTCTGGAGACTTGCGGAGCGAAGGTAAAGAGCCGGAAATTAGGAAGTTGACACTAACATAAAATCTTCTATTTCCCAATAATTACCATGCAATCTTAGTTTAAATATAGCATTTCTACCGTAATAATCTTTTTTTATACGATGGTCAACAAAAACTAATGCTGTTCTTTTAGAAGGATCAAATACAATCTCTGAAAAATAGACAACACCTATCTCACATTCATTTGTATGTTTATCATACTCTGCCAGATCCAGGACTTTTGCGGTACACAAATTAAATTGATTTGCTTTTATAGAACTTCGTATGCTTAAATTTTTAATATCTGGACTATTAGAAAAGTCTTTAAAAGAATCCTTCGTTCTTTTTATGCGTCTTAAATAAACCTCGGTATTATCTGTCCCGAAATATGTATTTTTACTTTTAGTAGAATCTATATACAAATTGCAAAATTTTTCAGGATGATTAAAAATTTCGTTGTGCGCTTTTGTCTTCTCTTCGATATATAAATCCTCATTATGAACTCTTAAACTATCAAAATATCTTTTTTCACCTAAATAATCTTCTCGAAAAAAATAAGGTATCAACTGATCTGTTAAATCATTATATAGTTTTACATTAGTATCTGTTGATTGACTTACACATTTTTTCATTTCCTCTTTACAATTCGTAAGTAATGAAGAGGATAATAAAATTATAACTATTTTAGTTTTAAAATTCATATTATTTAGGGATTTTGGGTTAATAACATGGTCTTACTCGCAAATTATCTTTTGGTTTTTTATAATTATCTAAAACAGATGGCATTTTTTGTGATTTTAAATCCCTGATTTCACGTTGTTGCCTAAAATCTTTTGCAGCATTATTCCTCCTAATTCCATCAAACTTTTCACTAATTATATCACGATCAGAATCAGAAAATTGGGTATCTGTTCCAAAATAAACAGCTTCCCAATTATCTCTTGCATTTCCAATACCACTTTTTGATTGAAAACTCGTCTTAAAACCTGGGGTAAATTCCTCGGAAACATGGTCAAATGCATAGTCTGCCCAATGACCACCTTCATGAATTATAATTTCTGCTAAATTATCAATATACTTCTATCTCCTTTATTTTTTGAAACCGTGTTTACTACGTCAGAATCTATTTTAATAACATTGTGGGATCTTCATTTGAGAAAAGCACGTACAGCAGCATTAATCGTTTAACGGGGCAAATATAGGGATTAGTCGTTATTACAAATTAACGCTATTAATTGTCTAACCCAAATTTATCTTCATAATCAAATTTTTCAATTTTATCAGAGTTTTTAATAACTATCTCTAAAGAGCCTTTTGGTTTTATTATTGAGTCTCCAGCAGAAACCTTATCCCACCAATCTCTATACACCACTATACTATCTTTATTGCTATACACCAAGAATGGTATATTGTGATTATCATAATTAATGTACTTTTGTTAACTATTGATTTTATATCCTTATCTCTAATTTCATCTAAAAAATGGTCTTTGTTTTTTGACGGAAATATAATTTTGTATAAAAATATACCGGCAATTATAATCAACATGATTATTAAATTCCTATTTCTTTTGTATGAAAAATATCTATCCATAGTCTCATGAGTTTAGAACTACAATTTCACCAGTTAAATGGCATGGGTACATAGCTATTTTCAAAGATATTTAACGGTAAAATTTCTTCTCTTTTTAATATGCATTCATCATTTTTAGTAATGCAGACTTTCAGCAATTCTCCTCGATGATGATAGCCATTTAAGATTAACGCGTGAATACCATTCATGTCTGAAGTCCTGATAAACGCTTTAAATTTATCAATATTATCTGTTAATTCCAGAAAACTTAAATTGATATCAGTAAAAGATATATTTTCATCGGTAACGATCTGAACAAAATTTTGTCCAATATCATATGCGGTCATATCTTTAAATTTTTTATCAGCAATTACAAGGTCGGTTTCTAAGCAATCCAGGTATACTTTTCGCTCTCCTGATAAGTAATTTCGGATATGCAGCTTATCATTTTCTAAGATCTCAATATTATTTCTCCTGAAAGCTCTTTTCCATTCATCTATTTTTATTAAAATATCTGTACTGGCATATTCCCATAAAAATGAATAAACTTTTCGGTCAGGAAAAAAATCACCCATTTGAATACCGTCCTCATGATTATAAAACAACCATAAACTATTATATTTAAGTTCTTTACAATTGAAAAATCTTGACAAATAATAACTGTTCGAATCTATATAGTATGTCATAAAAAATTACTGTTTGTTTTCTTGAAATCACTGCGAAATCATTTTGAAACGCTTTTCCAATGCAGGAATGTAAATTGTATAGAAATCTTCTTTTTCCATTTTTTATAATTTTAGAGCAAACCACCATGAACAAACAGTTTAAATTTTTAAAAAAGGAAAAAAGGAATAAAAAAACGAAAAATTTTCACTCATTTTTAAAATAAGTTAAGTCAATGGTTATTAACCTGGTAAAGGTAATAAAAAAGTCTTCATGAAAAATTAATTAAAAATAATTCTCAATTTTATTTTTTTATTTGAAAAAGTATTGTACCTTTGCAACCGCAAAAACGAAGTAAAACTCGTTAATGATGACACCCTCGGGGCGTAGCGTAGTCCGGTCATCGCGCCTGGTTTGGGACCAGGAGGTCGCAGGTTCGAATCCTGCCGCCCCGACTGTTTTAAATAGTTTTTTCAAAATTATTTAATGGGTGCGTAGCTCAGCTGGATAGAGCATCTGCCTTCTAAGCAGACGGTCAAAGGTTCGAATCCTTTCGCGCTCACTTAAAGACTTACTAGAAACAGTGAGTCTTTTTTGTTTTTATCTCATTATTAAATCTTTTGTAGCTAAAAAAATAGAGCATCCCGATTTTAATCGGGACGGTCAAAGGTGCGAATCCTTTCGCGCTCACTTAAAGACTTACTGGAAGCAGTGAGTCTTTTTTGTTTTTATCTCATTATTAAAAATCTTTTGCAGCAAAAAATGAATCAGGCGCAAAAAGGCTCAAAGTTGTTAATCTAAAACAAAAAAGCCACTCATAAAGCAGCCTGGATATTCATATTTTACTTGAAATTACAGCACAAAACTATCTTTCAATAGCCGTCACAAACCGCTCAAACTTGCGGTCTTTATTGTGTAAGACCGGTCCGTGACCAAAACAGATAATGGAGGGATTTAATTCTGCCAACTTTTGAAGTGATTTGATATTTCGCTGCTGGTCCGAGGTGAACATGTTTGGCGGAAGGTGCAGACCGGCAGCTGTAGTGAGCAGGTTCATGTTTGTTGAAGCATCACCAATGATCAGTACACCATCCCGTTCACGGAATAAAGAAATATGGCCCGCCGAGTGTCCAGGCGTTTCTATTACCCGGAAGTTTCCTATAGTGTCATTTTCAACGACCGTCTTATCAACTTTATGTCCCTGACCGGCCCAATATTTTTGCTGAAGCTTTGCTACCCAATGTTGTGGTGTTGGGTAATCGATTGTTACCATACCTGTTTCTGTTCTTAGCACTTCGTTAGGATGACATAGTAAAGGAATTCCGAACTCTGCGCATATCTGATCGCTGCAGCCCTGATGATCTGCATGTGCATGTGTCAGAATGTGTTGATAAACAGGAATTTTCCCGATAGCTTTTTTTACAGTGGTATATGAGCTCCGTATTCCTGAGTCTACCAATATACCTTCGATAATATAACTGTTGATACTGTTTCGTGGCATCAGTGGAATATGGAATACTTCGGGAGCAATTTGACGTAGCATAGTTTTTTTGTGCAAATCTACAGCGATGATCAGGACTGCATAAGGACATTTGTCCTATAATGCGTTAGGTTTATGAATCTGTCCCTTTGCCCGTGTAAGTGATCGTTGTGTAATGCCCAGATACGATGCAAGATCCTGAGTGCTTACGCGCCGTACAAGCATTGGTTCATTAAAAAGGATATGATGGTATTTATCCAAAGCCGACTTATTATTATAATTCAGCAGGTAACTTTCCTTTTGATTGTACTCCTGCTCCATCACGGATCTGATAACTCCGTTCCATGAAGTAACCTTCTCAATCAAATGTCGATAGTCAGAGTAGCTGATTCTATAGATGACACTATCTTCTATAGTTCTGATACTCCTTCTGGATTTTTCCTGTGCCACAAACTCCGGAAATAAGGTGGCAAATTCATTTTCAAATTTGAAACAGGTAATATTTTCCTTTCCTTCTTTATCAACAGCATATGCTTTTACAGCGCCACTAACGATAAACCCAATATAACGGCAGACTTCATCCTCACGAATAAAAAAATCACCTTTTTTCAGGCTGACCGGTTTGAAAAACTGTGAAGAAAAGTTGATTTCCTCTGCTGACAGCTCTCCTGTGGAGTATAGGTAATTTTCAAATGCGTTATTCATTTCAATTTTTTTCGTCTTTTTTTCTTATTCAAATCTAACAATTATTATACACTCATCCACATCCTTTTTTAGTTTAATACACATTACCAGAAATGAACTTTCCTATTGCTGACCGTTACTGTCCTATTTCGTCAATCAATCAAATTGTCATAAATTTGTCTGACTCTATTCTAAACCAATGAAAAATCTCACCTTCATTATCGCAGGCGGTCTTTTGGCCCTGACTACATCATGCAAAACTCCGGCTTCGGTTTCAAAGGCCACCGTTCAAGATACACCTTACCAGAATCTTGGACTTCACGGGAAAATATATGGTGCCTTTTATCAGCAGCGGGCGGCTGAATATGAAGCTTTATGCCTTCAGGCTTATAATATTGCAAAACTTCGTTTAGACGAGGCCCTGGCACGGAAATCAGAAAAACCGCTGGCTATTGTTTCAGATATTGATGAAACTTTCCTTGACAATTCGTATTATGCAGTTGAGCGTTCAAAAACAGGCAAAGGGTATGATCAGGCCACATGGGAAGAATGGACAGCAAAAGGCATTGCAACACCTCTCACCGGTTCTCAGGAATTTTATCAGTATGCAGCAAGCAAAGGTATTCAGGTCTTCTATGTGACCAACCGTAAGGAGCAGGAACGTGCAGGTACATTAAAGAATCTGAAAAAATACAATTTTCCTCTTCAAAATGATTCCCATCTTATACTTCGTACGAAAGAAAGCAGTAAAGAGAACCGAAGACAGGATATTGCTAAAAATTACAACATTGTTTTATTATTAGGTGATAATCTTGCTGACTTCTCCAGCCTGTTTGATAATAAAACAGAAGCTGAACGTTCTGCAGCAGTAAAGAGTTGCGCGGATGATTTTGGTAAAAAATTCATCATTATTCCAAATGTAGGATATGGCGACTGGGAATCATCATTTTATCATTACAAATATGATTATACCAATCAACAGAAAGATTCTATGATGTATAATGCGGTAAAGGCCAATCCTTAGAAATCAGAAATAAAAATTAATTCTTATAGCAATACAACATTTTGACAAAATTTGTTTTTTTGTCAAAATGTTGTATTTTTGTATCCATATTTTCAAAAATGTCATCTCAAACCGAACAAGACCAACTTTCACAGCAAATCCTGGAAACTGCTTCAGGGCTGTATCTGAAGTATGGCCTGAAGAAAGTGACTATGGATGATATTTCCAAAGCTGTTGGTAAAAGCCGAACGTCTATTTATTATTATTATAAGAACCGCGAGGAAGTTTTCCAGGCTGTTCTGGCCAATCTGATCAGGGAAGTTATTTCAGAGATTGATGCCAACATGAAGAAAAGAAACACGTTTGAAGGAAAAATTGAGGAGTTTTGTCTTTCCAAAATTAAAACTTCTGAAGAAAGGTCTTCATTTTTCAGAGCTATTGAAGCAGGAATGGATAATGAAGAAAAATCAAAACATATTACCGATGCCCACAACCGGATGATGGAAGCAGAGAGAAGTCTGCTACTCAATTTATTTTCAGCAAGTATCAGCAGCCATGAAATCCCGGATGTCTCTATTGAAGAGCAGGAAATCATTATTTTTATCCTGCAGAGCAGTATCAGAGGTATAAGACGTGAAATGGGCTTAAAAAATAATTTTGAAAATTTAAATACTACAGTAACCACTTTGACATCAATGGTTATTAAACATATCAGTTAAAATTTTTTATCCAAATTTTGACGTTTTTACATTATTTGTCAAAAAGTTTATTTTGAAATATGAGCAAATTAAGTAATATCAGTACATTCCGGGCGTTCAGAAGTACAAATTATACGTTGTACTTTTTTGGGCGTTCTGTATCGCAATTTGGAACCTGGATGCAGCGTACAGCAGTAGTATGGGTTGTGTACAGCATGACTCAATCTGCGTTTATGCTTGGGCTGACCATTTTTGCGGAACAGTTTCCATCTTTTTTATTTTCAGCATTCGGAGGTGTAGCTGCCGATCGGTATAACCGGTATAAAATCATACAGATCACTCAGATTCTATCATTAATACAGGCTTCTTTACTGGCTTTCCTGGTCATGACAGGACACCAGAATATCTGGAGTTTTATCATATTAAGTGTTTTTCTGGGCGTCATCAATGCTTATGATGTTCCGGCGCGTCAGGCGATGATCAACGAAGTGGTAACGGATGATGATGATCTTCCGAGTGCCCTTTCTCTGAGTGCAGCGATGGCAAGTATTGCAAAATTAGCAGGTCCTGCCCTATCCGGGATCATTCTGCAAAAATTCGGAGCAGGAACCTGTTTTCTGATCAATGCAGCCAGTTTTGCAGCAGTAATGGTTTCCATTTCCCTGATGAAAATAAAGATTATTTCTAAAAAGCCAACTAAAAAAGGAACTTTCACGGAACTGGCCGAAGGTTTCAGATATCTGAAAAAAGAACCTTCTATCAGTCTTGTAATAATCATGCTGAGTATTACGGGTTTACTGATCTTACCTTATGACACGTTAATACCGGTTTATGCTAAGGAAATTTTCAAAGGAGATGCCAAGACATTCGGATATATATCAAGTTTTATTGGTATCGGGGCTGTTTTGGGCACTGTATTTCTGGCTTCATTAAAGAAAGGAGCATCCATGAGGAATATTCTTATCCTGAGTACAATTATCCTGAGTATCGGGCTGATTCTTTTTTCATATGCCACCAACTTCTACTGGTCTATGTTCTTTGCTGCACTGACGGGATTGGGAGGCGTTGCACAGTTTACCACCTGTAATATTATTGTACAATCTGAAGTCATTCCGGAAATGCGTTCCCGGGCAATAAGTATTCTTCTGACCGCTATATTCGGAATGCTGCCTTTGGGAAGTGTACTGATTGGATTTGTTTCGGAGAGAATAGGTGCTCCTAAAACCTTATTGCTGGAAGGAATTGCAGGAATTGTAATTGCCGTTGTCTTCAGGAACTTATTATTTAAGAAGAATAAAACAAAAGCTGTCAACGAAGAATTACTTGAAGAATCTGAGGAACAATTTATCAATAAAGTATAATAACAATGGAAAAAACAAACACAGCATTACTGGTAATGGACATGCAGTCGGCTATCGTCAACACATTACCTGATACAACAACGTTGATGTCTAACACCAAAGAGGTTATCCGGACCGCAAGAAACCGTAATATTCCTGTCATTTATATTACTGTAAGCTTCAGACAGGGAATGCCAGAGATCAGTGCAAATAATAAAGCCTTTTCGACTATAAAAACCCGCATGGCAGATGTTGATATGAAAGAATGGGTAACAATTCATCCGGAGCTAGCTCCTGAAAAAGATGATATTGTTATAAACAAACGAAGATTCAGTGCTTTTACAGGAAGTGATCTTGAAGTTGTCCTTCGTGGACTGGATATTCAGCATCTGGTGCTTACAGGTGTATCAACCAGCGGCGTTATTTTATCTACCTTAAGAGAAGCTGCGGATAAGGATTATCAGCTTACAGTAATTGAAGATTGTTGTAAAGATAGTGACGAAGAGGTACACCGCGTGCTGATGAATAAAGTGTTTCCAAGACAGGCCGATATTACTGCAGCAAGTGACTGGATAAAGTAAATAAGAAAAAGACAATCATCTTTTGCTTATTTTGGTTATCTTTAAGTAAAGAATACGAAGAAGATCATTAAAAAATGGAGAGGCTTACCAATAATACTGATTAATCATTTTAAAACATTAAAATATGTGGTGGGTATATGCAATTCTTTCAGCTTTTTTTGCTTCATTGACCGCAATTTTTGCCAAAATTGGAATCACAGGGGTAAACTCAAACCTGGCAACAGCCATAAGAAGTGTTATTATTTTACTGGTAGCCTGGGGAATTGTTTTCGCACGAAGTGAATACAAGGGAATCCCTGCACTTTCCAGACATAATCTGATCTACATTGCCGTTTCCGGAGTGGCAACAGGACTTTCATGGATATTTTACTTTAAGGCCCTGCAAATCGGAAAGGTAACGCAGGTTGCCCCGGTAGATAAATTAAGTGTAGCGCTGACTATTGTCCTTTCTGTTTTATTTCTCGGAGAATCACTCACACTGAAGACCGCTATAGGAGCTCTATTGATCATTGCTGGTACAGTACTCTTAATTTTTGAATAAAAGCACACAGATCATCTTATCCGTTTCATTGGGTTAAAATACCGTTTCAACTGTCTATTTCGCTGAATCAGCAGAAATTTTGCCCATTGAGAGAACAGTACATACTACTTTTACATTGTAAACATAACCGAAAGGCCATTGGATTATCTTAATTAGTATGTAAAACATTGGTTAAGGATCAATAAAAATCTTTTTGTGCACTTTAATTCCTTGCAGCCTTTAATGGCTCAACTATACACTTAATCATGTTTGGGTAGGATTGGCTTGTTCCAGTCCTATTTTTTATGCTTAAAGCTATTGTAAGAGCATAAAGTTCTAGTAAAAAAGAAAACCGCTGTAAGGACAACGGTTTTCATGTATTGAGAATAAATACTATTATTTAAGTTTATAGGAACTTCCGTTCCACAGGTAGGTTTTGGAAGATTGTTTTTTCTTTTCCCTGTCTTTCTCATCTACCTCCATATCTTCCACTTTCAGGATAAATGCATTGGGTATTCCTCCTTTATCATTCGGAAAAACAAATTCTTCGCTATGATAAAAAGCGCCGGCATCACCCACATTCATCAATTGGGGAAGAGCAATGAGTTTTTTATCTTTAAAAAGAACATACTGATCATAGCCGGCAATTCCACATGCTTCACCAGAAACTTCTGCTTTAAGGGTGAATTCAACATTTTGCAGTTTGTGGTTGCTTTCTATATTGAAAGATCCGGAGCTAAGTTCTTCTCCTTTTCCGGTATCAAAATACACCTCATCAATGAGTGTATTTCCCTCCATCACTTTTATTCCGGCAATGTTCTGTTTTTCGATCTCATTAAATTCTTTGTTCTTCCTGTCAATTGTTTTGGAAAGTCCGAAAAGAAAATCATATCCGTTTTTGTTACGGTATCCTACACAAAGGTTACCGCCCCAGACATATCCTTCTAAAGTATTGTCACCTTTCTGATAAGATATTTTATACCAGTTCGCGGCTCTTTCTCCTAATTTCAGAACGCCTTCTTCTTTTTTAAGAATCATTACCTGCTGATTGGCCTGAAGCGAATCTGCAACCTTGCCATTCACTCCCGGATCCAGTCTTACACGGGTCCAATCTGTAAAGATCTTCTGTGCTTTATTTTCTTCGAAACCAAAGATTCCATCTGCATATGCTTCATTTTCCTGAGCGGCAAAAAACTGCAGCATCAGTAAGAATAAAGCTGTCCATAACATTTTCATATTTATATTTTGTTTTGTGTGTTATTTTTCAAGCAGAAGACTTACCCATTCTTCACGCTGCAACTGTTTTTTCAGCTCAAGTCCGCTTTCTCTGCATACTTCAAGAATATCATCTACATCAAAGAAACACAATCCTGAAAGCAATAATTTCCCTCCGTCATTCAATACTGAAACATAAGTCGGGATATCTGAAATAAGGATGTTTCTGTTGATATTGGCCAGGATAATATCATAATTCTCTTTCCCTAAGTTTTCAGCAGTACCCTGTTCAATATCCAGTTCTACATTGTTTCTTACTGCGTTTTCTTTAGAGTTTTCTACTGACCATTCGTCGATATCAATAGCTTTTGTATCTCCTGCTCCCTGCTGTTTTGCATAAATGGCCAATACAGAAGTTCCGCATCCCATATCCAATACTTTCTTCCCATTGAAATCAATATCCATCATCTGCTGGATCATCAGATGGGTAGTAGGATGATGTCCCGTTCCGAAAGACATTTTAGGCTGGATAATAATTTCATGCATTCCCGGTACAGATTCATGAAACTCTGCTCTGATCAATACTTTATCATCGATATTGATAGGAGAGAAATTCTTTTCCCATTCTTCGTTCCAGTTGATATTTGGCATTTCCTCGAAGGAATATTCGATTTTTACGTTTTCATTTTCAAAGATCGGAAGGGCCTTCAGCTGATCTTCGTTAAATAAATCTGTCTGGATATATCCTAAAATTCCGTCAATTTCTTCTGTAAAGCTGTCAAAACCTATTTCTATAAGCTCTGCCATTAAAATCTCATTCCAGGGTTGTAATGGAGAAATTTTGAAATTGAATTCTAAATAATTTTGCATGTGAATAATTTGCTGCAAAAATACTAATGTTATCACGGTTAAAAAAATGATGGAGTAACTTTTTGCTGAAACCGGGGATTTTTATGTTTTTTAAATCGTGGATGTGGTAAAAAGTTTATTTGTGAATTTTTTCTCCCACAGATTACACGGATGACACAGATAACATGGATGATTGCGCATAATATATTCAATAGGGACGGGCTTTAGCCCGTCTTCAAAATCAATACAATGCCATTGGCTTTAGCCAAAACCTATAAAAAAACTTGAAAATAAATTTTAGGATTGTTTTTTGAAAGACTAAAAATTCTAAGTTTTTGCTAAAGCCATACAGTACACGGTAAAAAGAAAGCGGGCTAAAGCCCGCTCCTATTGATTTTTATAATTCAAGGCAGAGTAATAGTTCTTTGCAGAAAAACATTAAACATTAAACCTTGAACTTTGAATTTTAAAAACTTATTATGGATTCGTAGAGAATATAGAACCGTTAGCAATCAGCGCTCTTCTGTTCATTTTCAGGATATCTCTTACCCATTCTGCAAAATCTTCCGGTTGTAATACTTTATCAGGATTTCCGTCTGTAAGACCGCCCTGGATACTCATATCTGAAGCAATTGTACTTGGAGTCAGGGTGATGACACGGATATTCTGTTTTCTCCATTCTGCCATCATGGATTGCGACAGAGATACAACAGCTGCTTTTGAAGCGGCGTATGCAGACATATTCGGACCTCCTTTCAAACCTGCTGTAGAAGCTACGTTGACAATATCTCCTTCTCCTTTAGATTTCATAAATGGATAGACTGCCTTGGCTGCGTAATATACACCGAACAGATTGGTTTTGATAACCTGTTCCCATGTTTCAGAAGGCATTTCTTCAATACTTCCGAAGTCTCCTATTCCTGCATTGTTGATCAGAATATCAATCCCTCCCAATTGTTCTGCTAAAGATTCAATTCCAGCTTTTACCTGAATTTCATTGTCCACAGAAAAAACGGCGTATGCTGAATTTACCCCCAGCCTTTTGATTTCTTCAACCGTCATTTTAAGATTTTCTTCGTTTCTTCCTGTAATGGCAACGTTTACTCCTTCATTGGCCAAAGCTAATGCTACAGCTTTTCCCAGTCCTCTTCCACCACCTGTTACGATGGCATTTTTTCCGTTTATATTCATAGTAATGATACTTTTCTTGATACAAAGTTACGAAAGAACATTTTTATGAAGCGGTGAAAACACGGATTTAACTTATATTTTATTCAACTACAAAAGTCACAAAAGGTTTCATATTAAAAACACCTGAGTCCTCTTAAGTAAGTTTAAAATGATACCACAGAAAAGTTCACATAAAATGAAGATCAAAGATTTTCACTTAAAAAAACTTAAAGGCTTAAAACTTTTGTGACTTTTGTGGTTTATACATGTCTCATCAAAAATTAAAACCGGCTCATAAGAGCCGGTTTCAAAATCTAAAAAAGGTATAGTAAAAAAATAAAAAGCTTAAGGAATCTGGATTGGATTCTGTACTTCAAACTCTTCTGAAGCGGAGAATTCATTTCCATACATGTCAACAGCCTTTACCTCAACTTTATGTTTTCCCAATGATAGTTTCTTAGGAAAATCAGCTTCCCAGATATGTTTTGACATTTCAGGATTGGAAGGTCTTCTTCCCGGGAAAATTTTCTCTGTGGAATCCCATTTGAAAACGGAAAGGGCAAAATTCGGATCGATAGTCTCGTCATATTCCATTTCTTCCCATTTTCCACCGTCTATTCTGTATTCTACTTTGTCTTTTTTGCTTCCCATGAAGAAATTAGCCAGCACTTTTGCTGAAGTTCTTGAGGAAGGAATCACTTTCGGAACATATAATTTGATCTGATAATCTTCCGGCTTTCCGGCTGTTTTGTATTTCACTTTATACTGATTGTCTGTAAAGCTGATAAAAGAATATCCTTTTGCAGTTCCGTCTCTCATCGTAGAGGTAGGAAGTCCGGCATCATCCGGTGTTCCTGAATACCAGTCGCCGCAGGTAGTTCCAACATTATATTCGTGTAATTCTTTGATTCCGTTCCAGCCTGCTTTTTTTCCATAGAAAATCTGTTGCTGAATGTGTGTATGTGCTGACAGCAGCAAAACATTCTGGAACGGGTTTAAGAAATCAAATAATTTCTGGCGGTCCGCATTTCTGAAGTTGTCTTCATTGTTATGCTCCAGCGGAATGTGGAAAGAGATGACGATCAGTTTATTTTTATCAACCAGTTTCAGATCGTTTTCTATAAACTGAAGCTGATCTTCACGAAATCCACCCCAGTATCCTTTGCCATCTCTTGGGTCCGGATAGAGAATATCATCTAAAATGATGAAGTGTACATTTCCGTAATTGAAGGAATAATTGGCAGGGCCAAAATTGGATTCGAATGTTTCATCGGAAAGCTTATCTTCTTTTGCATCATAGTTCATGTCATGATTTCCCATCACATTATACCAGGGCAGTCCGACTTCTTTCATCACCTCTGCGTAAGGTTTCTGAAGGCTTAGGTTATCTCCTACCAAATCTCCCAGACTTATTCCCAATACTGCATTTTTCTTCGTATTCTTTACTTCGTTTACGATTCCTCTTTTGAAGTAATCCAGTTCTTTTTCTGTGTAAGGCTGCGGATCACCAAAAACAAGAATGTCAAAATTTTTGTCTTCTTTTTGCTGATAGAGAGGAAAGTTCAGCTCTTTTGGAAGATCTCCTGTAGGAGCCACTCCTTTGTATTTAAAATCTGCCGGAGAACCTTTGGGTTTATGATGGTAATAGAATTGCGGAAGATTGTTTTCGTTTAAAGCAGTCTGATATCCTGAAGGCTTGATTACAAAAACAGTCTGATCTTCCTGAACCGGAAGACTATATCTGCCGTTTTTATCCGTAAGAACTACCTGAACACCATTAGAAACAGCTACCCCTTCAATTCCTTTTTCGCGGTTTTCTTTCTTTTGATTTTTGTTACTGTCTTCGAATACATATCCTGAAACAGAAGCTTGTGAGAAAGCCATTGCTGAAACCAGCAGACAAGGCATAATGCATTTTATATTGATACTCATTATTTTTAATTTTTAAATTATTGTAATCTTTAAATCTCAGTTATTTATTCCACCACATTTTCACGTTAATATTGTCTCCTCCCATTGATTGTACAGCTGCGTTATAATTATCCGTATTCATCACTTTTGTAGCTGTAGGATACATGAATCTCACAGGCATTTGTCCGCCGTTCTGAAGACCTCCGTTATTAGGAAGCACCGGCAGTTTTGTACGTCTGTATTCATACCATTGCTGGTGATCAACAAAAAACAGGGAAATGTACTTCTGAAGCATAATTTTTTCCAGAGAACCGTCATAGGCTACTTTCGGATTGCTGAAATAATTGGCAGGAACTGTTGCACCCCACTGTTCAATAATAGATTTTACTCCGGTTTCGTAGTAAGTTTGCTGATTTCCTGCAATAATTCCTTTATTAACCAATTCTGCCAGGATAAACTGCACTTCAGAATAGGTCATAATTAAAATCTTTAGAGGTGCTTTCGCCAGATTCTGATTAAGGTTGGAAGGCTGATAATTGAAAGAGGTTCCCAGAGCGTATCCTGATGGAGCTCCTTTATAACCAAGATCTTCTCCTGACGTTGCTTTAGCTTTTGTAAAAAACATGCTCAACCTTGGATCATTGTTATCTCTCATGGCATTCACAAAGAATTCACCTGCTGCCCTGTACGCTGTAAAATCCTGTGGACGGGCTATTGGCGGCAAGTAAGGAGATATCCCCGAAAGCGGAAGCACCGCGCTGTCTGTATTATTCTGAAAAATAGGATATTGAGCTGGATTATTAACTATTTCCTGGATTCTTTCGTATACATTTACTTCTCCGTTTCGGTTTAGAATTCTGGTCAGTAACCTTAATGAAAGAGAGTTACAGAATTTTTTCCATCCTAAAATACCGGTCTGACTATTGGTATTGGCATTGTAAAACAGATCTGTTTCCGTTAATGCCTGATTGTTATTGAATAATGAGTTAGCTGTTTTCAGATCATTTAACAACTGAATGTAAACATCTTTCTGCTTATCATATTTTGGTCTTAAAATATTTTCTTCTACTCTTAAGGCTTCGGATAAAGGTATATCACCAAAAGCATCAGTAAGATTGGAGGCAATCCATGCATTCAGAACCATTGAAATAGCCAGATAATTATTATTCTGTTCTTTTGTTGCATATTTTCTGAGATCACTTACCTGCTTAAGCCATCTGTATGAAGTATTCCAGTAGCCGTTACCACTTTTTTCGTCCATATAATATCTGCTGTAGGAATTTCCTTCATTGGGAAAGTCTAAAGCGATCTGCATGATATCAAATGTAAAATCATCTGCCCTGTTATAGCCATAACTTCCCATTTCATACTGTATAGGCGCAAGAAGGCTTCCAACGGAAGGATCTTTAATCTTACTCGTATCTGTATTCATTTCCTCGAATGTTCTGTCACAGGATTGAAGCATGAAAACAGAAATTACCAAGGCTAGATTTATGATTAGTTTTTTCATTTTTAAAGATTTTAGAATTTAAGATTTAACTGAAAACCGATTGTTCTTGCTGTTGGAAGCTGTCCCATCTCCACCCCCGGAGTGATGGTTGCGTTATCCAGTGTAGCCACTTCGGGATCAAACATCGGGAACTTGGTCCACATCCATAAGTTCTTTCCGAAAATGGCGATGGTAAGATCATCCAGTCCTATAGATTTTATGGTTTCTTTGGGGAAGGAATAAGCAATTCTTGCATCTCTTAGTTTAATAAAATCTGTGCTGAAGCTGTTGGTTTCCACATTGGCTCTCCTGTAGTAATCTCCGTAATAGGATGATACCAAAACTCCTTTTGTGTTGGGACTGAAGGTTCCGTCAGGATTCTGAACAACACCTTCCCCTACAATCATTCCGCCAGGATTATCTCTTCCCGGAAGGGTAGATTTCAGCTTGCCCTGCTCAGACATTTTATGATGTGACTGTGAATACGCGATCCCACCATACTGCCCATCAAAAGAGAAACTGATTGTAAAGTTTTTAATTCGGAAATCATTCTGAAGACCGGCTCTCCATTTCGGGAATGCATTCCCTACTTTTTCAATATCTGCAGGTCTTGCCGGAAGTCCGTTGTCTCCGTAAATTACTTTTCCGTCCGGAGTTCTCAGTAATTTAAATCCATACATATCTCCCAGTGAACCTCCTACTTCCATTTTATAGAAGACAACATCACCTACATTGGAAACAATTCCGTCAAAACCTTCAGGCAGCGTCATCACTCTGTTTTCATTGGTAGACCAGTTTCCACCAACCTTCCATGAGAAGTCTTTCCCTTTTATGGCTAAGATATCCGCTGAAAGTTCCAAACCTCTGTTTCGGATTTTACCAGCATTAATGATCCTTCTGGAATATCCTGCTTCAGGGGGCAAGGATACGGGGATAATCTGATTTTCACTGAAATTCTGGTAAGCAGTAAGATTAAGGTTCAGTCTGTTTTTGAAAAGACTGAAATCCATACCGGCTTCAATATTGGTATTTTTTTCAGGCTTAAGGGAAGGATTATTAAAAGTTGTAGGCGCTACCACACTTCCTGTAATATTGCTGGCCGTATAATAGTTATCCAGAAGATAAGGATCACTGTCTATTCCTACTTTTGCCCATGAAGCTCTCAGTTTCCATAAGTTCAGGTTATTGCTTTTCAAATTAAAAATATCTGATAAAATGAAACTGGTACTTACTGAGGGATAAAAGAATGATCTGTTTTGCTTTGGAAGCGTAGAGCTCCAGTCGTTTCTTCCGGTAACGTCCACGAATATTTTATTGTCATATCCCAAGGTAAGTAACCCGTACACACTATCTACATGTTTATCTCTTGGCGCCGGATATTTAACCGGAATATTAAGTGCATTGGTAAGGCTGTATTCCCCTGCTGTTTTTAATCCGATAGCCTGATAATCATTCAACAGATATTCATTATAACGGATACTTCCCCCTGCAGAAGCGGAAATACTGAGCTTGTTCCAGTCTGCTTTGTAAGAGAATAAAAGGTCATTGTTATATTCCTGATTTTTAATAAACTGTTCCCTGTAAAAACCTTTCAGATAGTTTGCAGAACTCCATGGTCTTTTGGTCGTTCTCTTTTCGTTCAGGATTTCAATTCCTGACCTCAACATTAAGCTGAAATTTTTATTAAACTGATAATCTGCCGTGATATTCCCTGTAATGGTCTTCTTTCTGACTCCATTCAGCATTTCGTAAGCAATCATATAAGGGTTGTCTATATAAGAACTAAATGGATGGATCTGATCAACCTGTTCCTGACCGGGCTTCCATATCGGTCTGTACCATTCAAGATCCACATTGGGATTCTGAAAGATCATGAAATAAGAGATCGACTGGTTGTTATATCCCGTCGCAGGAAGGTTATCACTGGTAGTAGTGTTATAAGCAAATTTTGTTGAAATTTTTAATTTTTGAGTAAGCTGATGGGCAAAAGATAAAGCAAAATTGAACCTGTCGAAACCTGTATTCGGCATCATCCACTCGTTATTAAGATACGTCAGTGAGGTTCTGAAGCTGGTTTTCTCATTGGAGCTTTCTACAGAAATACTGTTTGAATAGTTAGAACCCGCTCTCCAGAAACCTTTGATATTATTTTTATAAGGTCTCCATAATTGTCTTTCCTTACTTTGTCCCATTACATCGGGATCGTATTGGAAATAATATTGTCCGGCGAATTTAGGTCCGAAAGCGCTACTGGTGCCTCCTGTACTTGGTCCATCCGGAGAAAGGCCGTAAGAATAGTAAAAGTTTCCTGCTGTATTGGTTGCCAGTGTTCCCTGTCCGTATTCGTACTGCCAGTCCGGCCATTTTAATACTGTATCAAAGCTTGAAGAAGAATTAAAAGTTACTCTCAGTTTTCCGTTTTTCGTTTTTCCGGATTTTGTAGTAATCATTAAGGCTCCGTTAGCGGCACGGGATCCGTATAATGCGGCTGCAGAAGCTCCTTTTAATACGGTTACGGATTCAATATCGTCCGGATTGATGCTATTTAATCCATTTCCAAGATCGATTGGAACATCACCTCCGGAACCTGCTCCATAGGCTGCTGTACCGGAACCTGTAGTAGAATTTCCCAATGGTACTCCATCCACTACAATAAGAGCATAGTTGTGATCCATCATAATGGATTTTTCTCCTCTCAAAGTAATTCTGGAAGTTCCCAACGGTCCTGCTCCGGCAGTCTGGATTTTAAGACCTGCCACTTTCCCTTCCATTGACTGTGCCCAGTTGTTATTCTGGGTTTCTTCAAATGTTTTGGCTTCTACTTTTTCGGCAACATAACCTAAAGCTCTATCGTGTCTTTTGATCCCCAAAGCAGTAACCACTACTTCGTCAAGTCCTTTAACCGTGTCTTTTTTAGCTTTCTGCTGTGCTGCCAGATTGACGCTGACGAATCCTAACAGCGATAAAACCAACAGTTTTTGTGTCTCTTTACGCATTTCCTTTTTGTTTGCGCAAAATTAGAACGACATTACAAGGAACATCTTAACACACTTTTAACGTTTCTTAAAAATTTATTAAACCATTTGTTAATCCAGTCTTAATAACATTGGATAAATAACTAATTAACAAACAATTAAGCAATTAAGTATTTTTAATACGGTTTCCAGGTTGTATTTATTTATCTTTATTGTCTGTCTTTGAGATAATACCACACAAAGCAAGCAACATACTGAATTACAGCAAATTAAAACAAATTCTAAACACTTGATTCTTTCATTTACTTTTAAAAAGAAGGGCTAGCTTCTAAAAAAAGCAGCCTGCTTCCATATAAGAAGCAGACTGTATAAATTATTGGTTATTTGTTGAGATGGTTAAAAAATTTCGTTTGACCACCCATCAAAAATTCTTTGAATTTTCGCCACCCCTCCGGAAGAAGGGAATATTTTGTCTTTCAGTTGTAATATTTCTGAAAGGTTCTGAATTGTTTATTTGTTTTTCAACTGATCAGGGATATTGGTTGTTACAAACCCGATTCCCTGCTTCTTCAATTCATCATATACGGCAACATCATTTACAGTCCAGGCATTGGTAATTAATCCTAATGCTTTTGCTTCAGCAATCCATGTTGGGTTTTTCTGGAAAACACTGTAGTGGTAGTCCATACCATCCAATCCCTCTTTTTTGATCTGTTCAGGAGACAGCTCGCCGTTCAGATACTGAACTTTAAAGGATGGAGCCAGTTTTTTGATTTCCTTACAGATATTCAGGCTGAAGGAAATAAACTCACTTTGAGATTCCAGCTTCATATCTTTAATCATTTTAATCGTTTTCTCCGTAATTTCATTTTCTATTTCCGGAGTTTTGGCAGGCTTAATCTCGACAATTAGTTTCAGAGATTTATCTTTTTTTCCCTGCTTCAGATAATCTTTTAAAGTAGGAAAGTTTTCTCCGTTGGATAATTTCAATGCTTCGAGATCTTTGAAACTGGTTTCGGAAATTTCCATTTTACCATGGTGCTCATCATGATTGATCACCAATACACCATCTTTTGTCATTCTTACATCAAATTCAGACCCATATACTTTTAATTTCTGGGCATTTTCCAGCGATTGAAGTGAATTTTCCGTGGTAGGAGGCTGAGCCTGGAAATATCCTCTGTGGGCGATAATCTGGGTTTGTGCTTTCATCATAACTGTACTTAAAACTGCTAACCCTAAGATAAAATTTTTCATAATATAATTTAGATTATTAAAAACAAAGTCCTGAAACTTCTGATAAAGGTAGTTATTAAAAATTGAACCACGGAGACTGTATGTCTTCCGTGGCTCAAAAGAAGTTAGAAAGTATATTTTGCACCGATCTGGATCTGGTAAGGATTTCCTGTCAGAGGAACCAAACCACCTCCACTTACGTTTTTGGTGTATTCGTACTGCATCGTATCTTTATTGAACTTGGTTACCTTATACAAAGAAGTATTTGAGTATGATTTGTTTACCCCCCATTCTTTGTTAAGAAGGTTGGCTACGTTGAAGATATCTACAGAAAGTTCAAAAGCTCCGACTTTATCGAATTTAATTTTCTTGGCAACACGTACGTCCCAAACACCGTAGAAACCGTTTTTACCTCCGTTACGCTCTGCGATTCTTCCGTTATATTCATTGATATAATCTTTCAGGGCCTGTCCTACCTGCGGATCATCCAGAATGGATTTGGTAAGGTTAGGGAAGATAAAAGCAAGATCGTTGGAATCTACAAAGTCGCCGTTGATGTTTCCTCCTGTGGTTGCTGAGAAACGCGTTCCTCCGATTCCTGAATACCTGATCCCCAATGTAAATCCTGCAATGGTTGGAGAGTTACCGTAGATCACTACTTTGTTTCTGAACTGGTTGTCTGAATAAGTCATTCTCAGATCTCTCGGATCACTCTGGATCATGGTAGATAATGTTGCTGAGTTGGCTACGTTTCCGTTGTATGAAGTATTGTCTTTAATATCAGACCAAGTGTAACTTGCGGTGATTTCCCCATCTTTCCAGTAACGGTAGCTTGTATCGATTACGAATGAGAACTGGTTTACTTTACCATCGCTCACCAATTCCAGTACTCTTCCGAAATTATTATTGATTCTTCCCTGTTTCCAGTCGAAACTTACACTGTTATTGGCATTATTGGTAATAGCACCTGTAGGGATAAATACTCCTCTTCCGCCTTCATTAGCCAGGGTAAAGAAAGGATTTGCCACCATGTTTCTGTCGTAGTAAAAGTAATTATTTCTACCTAAAGCCATGTATCCGGCAATTCCAGCTCTGAATCTTTCATTGAAGAAATGGGTATACGAGATATTGGCTTTATAAACGATCGGGATTTTCGCATCTTTACCAGTATAGTTAATTGTTGGAATCTGATACTGGGAGAGAGACGGAACAGAATTATAGTCATTCCTGTAACTGTTAAAATCAGGAGTAAGACCAATCGCCGTAGGATTTACATCCACTGTAGCAAGGTGTCTACCATCAAATACCAGGTTGTTGATGATCATATAATTGTTGATATCGGAAGAGAAAATTCCGGCTCCAAACTTCAGGAAGTCTTTATTCCCTTCATTGATATTCCAGTCAAACTGGAATCTTGGCTGAATGACAAATGATTTGATCTGATTATCTGTTCTGATTCCCATTTCATCAAACAGTTTCTGGTTGAATTCTGCTTTCGGATAACCACCGTAGTCTAATCTTAAACCGGCCATCAAATCAAGTCCTTTTGCCACTTTAGTCTGAAACTGCCCATAGATACCAATGTTCCAAATGTTCGATCTTACGGACGGATCTGCCATCAAAGGAACTTCTCTGTAGAATCTGTATGGAGTAAGATTATCAAAATTGGTAAGCCCCTGAAAATGGAATCTTCCGTTCACCTCACTTCCGTATACAGATTTTGCCATTGTATACATAAGGTCGGCACCGAAAGTATATTTTACTTTATCTGTATTGTAATACAAGTTATCTACCACCTGAAATACATTATTTCTGAAGCTTTCCTGAGCAAAACGGTGTCCTCCGATCTGAATATTAGTTGACCCCACGCTTGATGATACTCCTTCCACAATCGCTCTCGGAACCGGTTTTCCTAATTGGCTGTTCTGGTAACTATCCTGGAAAGTGTAAAGATATTGTGCCTTCAATTCATTGGTCAGATTAGGCTGAAGGTTTGATCTTAATGTTAACAACAAGCTGTTATCAAGGTTTTTGTCATTTCCGTAAGATTCAAAGAAGTTGATATTGGTATTATCACCCAATCCGTTTTTATTAAGGTCGTAGGTAAAGTTATTTCTAAGCGTCAATAAGTTCTTTTCGTTGATCTGCCAGTCAAGACGTAAGAATGCAGCATCGGAGTTTCTCACTTTATCAAATGTTCCGAATTGCGGGGTGTTTCCTACCCCATATTTTGCTCTGGCAATATCCAGAAACTGGTTAAGTGTCTGTGTTGTTGTATTGAATCTTTTTTCGTCATCCGGAGACTTGATATCAGCAATGACCAATGGTCTTGAATCCAACTGATGGTCCCATGCTACGAAGAAATGCAATTTGTTTTTAATGATTGGACCTCCCAATGAAAATCCGAACTGGGAAGTAGAGAAATCATTATCTCTTTTGTTTCCTCTGATATCATATGGGCTGGAAAGCCAGTTGGTTCTTAAATATTCCCAGGCACTTCCTGAAAATTTATTGGTCCCTGATTTGGTAACAGCACTTACTGTTCCACCTCCGCTTCTTCCCAAAGTAACATCATATTGGTTGGTTGTGATTTTAAATTCACGTACCGCTTCAATAGAGATTGAGAAAGGGGCACCGCTTCGGCTGGTAGTAGCTCCGGCAGAAGTAGGATTTTTGGCTGTCATCCCATCAATTGTAAAGTTGGTGGAAGACCCCAGTTGCCCGGAAAGGTTTCCACCTTTCCCGCTCAGTGGAGATAGTTCAGCAAGATTGGCAAAGTTTCGACCGTTTACCGGGAGTATGCTGATATTTTTAGCAGAAATAGCGGTGGCCGCTCCCAGGTTTCCGATTTTGTTTTTAAGGTTCCCTGTAATCTTTACTTCTTCAATATGCTTCTCATTTCCAAGATCCATATTGACAGTAACCTGATCACCAAAATTCACATTGTACCCTTCTTTTTTATCATCGTTGACAATGACGGTGTAAGGCCCTCCAAGAGGAATTTCTTTAAATATATACTCCCCTTTTGAGTTCGTTTCCGTTTCCGTTCTGAATCCTGTAGACTCATTCACGATCGTTACTTTCACTTTTTCCTGAGCCGTACTTCCCGGTCCGGTAACTTTCCCTACAATAGAAGCCTGTGTGGTCTGTGCATAAGCCATTGTCCCAAGCCCTAAAAACAATAATCCCAGTACAATCTTTACTTTTTTCATTTCTTCCGAAGATCTATATTATTAATTTTTTGATATTCGCCCGGAAACCTCTTTGATTTTCACGATGATAGATCATTATGAGGTTTCTTTCAATCAGATGTGCAAAGGTATTTTGACTTTAAGAGCGGGGTGTTTAAGAAAGTTTTAACATTTTTTTAATTAAATCAGAACATTATGTTAAATTACTTTAAACACATGTTTTATGTTATACAGAACCAAAGTGTTAAAGCATATTAAGCATTTTTAATTTTCCCGTACTATTTTATTCTGTTATTTTTTAAATGAGATTACTTTAGTTATTTTTGCTCAAAAGATAGAAACCCAATGTCTGAAAACATTCAACAAAAGATAGAACAGCTCCGCAAAGAGCTTCATCAGCATAATGAAAATTACTACCAACTGGATACTCCCACCATCACGGATTTCGAGTTCGATATGCTTCTGCAGGAACTTCAGGATCTGGAAGCCAGGTATCCCGAGTTTTATGATGAAAATTCTCCTACGGTACGTGTAGGTGGTGGTGTTACCAAGGTTTTCCCCACGATTCAGCATAAATTCAGAATGTACTCTCTGGACAATTCCTACGATTTTGACGATCTTGAAGACTGGGAAAAGAGAATCATCAAAACGATTGACGATCCGGTAGAATTTGTTGCTGAGCTGAAATACGACGGTGCTTCCATTTCTATTCTTTATGAAAACGGTAAGCTTTCACAGGCTGTGACCCGTGGTGATGGTTTCCAGGGAGATGAAATTACCCCGAATGTACGTACCATTTCAGATATTCCATTGACCTTAAAGGGTGATTTTCCGGCTCAGTTTTTTATGCGTGGCGAAATTTATCTGACCAGAAAAAACTTTGACAAAATCAATAAACTTCGTGAGGAAGAAGGTCTTGATCCCTTCATGAATCCGAGAAATACAGCCAGCGGAAGCCTGAAAATGCAGGACAGCGCTGAGGTAAGAAAGCGTGGACTTTCTTCTGTACTGTATCAGTTTATTTCTGATGAAGTTCCTGCTGAAAGCCATTGGGAACTGCTTCAGAAAGCGCAGAGCTGGGGCTTCAAAACCTCTCAGCAGGCCAAATTATGTAAAACCATGGCTGAGGTACAGGAATTTATTACTTTCTGGGATACCGAACGCCATAATTTACCTTTTGAAATTGACGGAATTGTTTTAAAAGTGAATTCACTGCAACAGCAGAGACAGCTTGGCTATACGGCCAAATCTCCGCGTTGGGCAATGGCATATAAGTTCAAAGCGGAAAAAGTAGAGACAGAACTTCAGAGTGTGTCTTATCAGGTAGGAAGAACGGGTGCTATTACTCCTGTTGCCAACCTTAAACCTGTTTTACTGGCCGGAACGATCGTGAAAAGAGCATCCCTTCATAATGAAGATATCATTAAAAAGCTGGATCTTCATGAACATGATTTCGTGTACGTAGAAAAAGGAGGTGAAATTATTCCGAAAATTGTAGGGGTAAACACGGGTAAAAGAACGGAAGAAAGCAAAGAAATTGAATATATCAAACACTGCCCTGAATGCGGTACTGAGCTGGTAAAAATTGAAGATCAAGCCATTCATTTCTGTCCGAACGAACTTCACTGTCCGCCACAGGTTGTAGGAAGAATGATCCATTATGTTTCCAGAAAAGCATTGAATATTGACAATCTGGGAAGTGAAACAATTGAACAGCTGTACAGGGAGAGACTGATTGAAAATCCTGCTGATTTCTATGTTTTAACGAAAGAACAGCTTCTTCCGCTGGAAAGAATGGCTGAGAAATCTGCCCAGAACATCATCACAGGAATTGAAAAATCCAAAGAAGTTCCTTTTGAAAAAGTTTTGTACGGAATCGGAATTAAGCATGTAGGAGAAACGGTTGCCAAAAAACTGGTGAAAAATTTTCCAACGATTGAGGAATTAAAAAACGCTACCATTGAAGAACTTTGCCAGGTAGAAGATATCGGGACAAAAATTGCAGTAAGCATCGTTGATTTCTTCCAGAATCCTGAAAACGTACTGATGATCGAGCGATTGAAATCTTACGGAGTACAGCTTGAAAAAGGAGAAAGTACCAATGAAGTTCTATCCAATGTTCTGGAAGGAAAAACTTTCCTGTTCACCGGAAAATTGTCTTTATTTACCAGAGAATCTGCTGAAGAAATGGTAGAAAAGCATGGCGGAAAAAATATTTCTGCCGTTTCAAAAAACCTCAACTATCTTATAGTAGGTGAAAAAGCCGGAAGCAAGCTGAAAAAAGCCCAGGATATTGGGACAATTACGATTCTGGATGAGCAGCAGTTTCTGGATCTGATTGAGAAATAATAAAATTTAAAATATTTTCAGAAAAGACCATTGAAATAATTCAATGGTCTTTTATTATTATAGAAATGAGTCGAATTAAATAATTCCTCACTTTTTATCCTCTCTCCTTCCATCCCAAACAGAAAGTATGATTAACTCAGAATTTGAAAATTCATAAAATATCAGATAATCTCTTACTATTTTTACCCTTACATTATCAATATCTGTCTTTCTTCCAATAGCAGGGTGATCTGCTAGTAATCTTACATTATATAAGATCAGCTTATTGAGTTTTATACTAAAAGTTTTAGATTTATTTCTTAGCATCCAATATTCAAGAATTTCTTTTCTTTCTTTATTGGCTTTAACAGTCCAAATTACTTTTCTTTTAGCCATTCTTCTATATCCTGATTGGCCTGATCTTCCGTAAGATATGCTTTATTCTTATATTCTTCTCTTCCTTCAGCAACTCTTTCTTTTTGCTCGGTAGTAAGAATATATTCATTCTGGTCCAATTCAAAATCCAGAATCTTTTGAATTTCTTCAATAATTCTGGCTTCTTTTAATTGGGTAATTCTGTTAATTAAGTCAATTTTTAAATCTGATGTATTCATCTTATGTGATTTAAGATCAAATTTAGAAAAATTTATTTACTTAAAAACAATAATAGTATATGAAGTATTTTCTCCTGATTTTGGCAGAATCATCCTGATATGTTCTTTATTCCTGTAGTAATCTATGTAAGGTTCTTTCGTAATGATCTTCCCTTTCTCAGTTTCTTTATATTCAGCAGCCAATATAAGTTTAAGATATTGGTCATATTCCTTTTTATCCCTAAACTCAAATTCAATCCTGTCTTCTGATTTTTCTTCTTTATATTCAAACTTTCCGATTTTCGAGGTATAGTCCGGAGCTTCGTATTCGGTTAAAAGAAAGCCTAAGCCCTCAGTTCTGTCATAAAATCTGAACTTCAGCTGCTTCATTTCCTTTTTAAACTCATCCATTGTCAGTTTGTTGAAACCTTTAAGCTGTTCTAATGTGAATGTTTGAGCAGAGACCTGAATACTCAATACAACTGAAAATAATAAGAGTCCTAAAGTTTTTCTCATTGTTATTTTTTACGATAAATATAAAGAATACGGCAAGCCAAACCTAAGTTTAATATTTATATTTTTTTAGTACAGGATAAAATTTGGAAAAATATAATACGACAAGGTTTGTCGCGTTGTTGATCTATATTTGTATTGTTTAACAAAATATGGTTTCCCGTATTCATTGATTTGATGATTTTTATATCTTTATGCCAAAGAAAACTAAATACCTTTAAAATTAACACATATAATGAAAAACAAATTTATTGCGAAGTTACTCTCTTTAGTAACTATTATGGTCTTGTTATATTCCTGCAGGAATGAACTTACAACAGAACAAGAAACATACAACAACAGTAGCCAATTCAGACCAACATCTAAAACAATCCGTTTAGACCAAAGTAAACATAAATTAGCTCTTAAAACTGAATTGCAAAAAGCTGTAACCAGCCTTCAAAAAGTAAAAACCAATCTTTTTGGGAAAACTGTTAGTTATTCCAATGTATTTATTGATACAGATAATGTAACTTACATTGAAAACGGTCCAAATTTCTATACCTATACCTTTAATCTCATCCATGAGAAAGCACCAGAAAATGCACCAATTGAAAATCTGGTCTTAGCTCCCAAGAAAGACGGAACTTATAAAGAAATACTGGTTACATACAATCTTACTGCTCAAGAAAAACAATCTATTCTTAAAGGAAAAAATATAAGCACTAAAGGAAAATCCTATATCATGGAACTTAGTGGTAATACATTCAATCCTATTGCTTCCAAAAGCCAGAGCTGTTCATGGGTAGAGGCAGATTCTTATACATGGTGCAGTGAAGGAGTACACCATAATGGTGAAGGCTCTGGTAGTTGTACTGCGGAAGTTAAATCTCAATTAATTAAAGTGATGTTATTGAAATGTGAAAGCATAGATGATGGTTCTGGAAATACAGGTGGCGGTTCTACTGGTGGTGGAACAGGAGACTCTGGCGGCGGCGGCTCAGGTACAGGTGATGGTTCAGGAGGAGGAACCCCAACAGAACCTTGTAATGGAAATGGTGTTGCAACTGGACCTTTAGAGCCAAGTACTGATATTGGAGATGGAAATAATTGTTCAGGAATACCAACTACTCCTACTTTAAGTACATTTTTTATTTATGTGAAGAATCTTCCTGCTGAATTAAAAGCTTTGATAAATGATGCTTCTAATAGTGAATTTTATGAAGGGCTGAAAAGTTATTATGATGTTAGTAATGCTAGTGAAGATTCAAAGAATATTATTAGATGGGCTCTGACATTTAAGCAAAATAATTCTATCACATGGCAGGAATTCACACCAATGCTGGAATTTGCCAGCACATTTATTGCCGAAAATCCAGATACTTTAAATCCAGAACAAATTTTTATCAGGCAAAAAGATTTAAATGACGCTATACTTCAAAACTCTAATTTATTATTAGATATTCCTTGTAGTGAACTAGACGATTGGCAAACGATTGCCCAACATAATGTTCCGCAATCTGTAAAAGATAAATTACAAAATATAAAAAATCAAACAAGCTGGTGGAGCAATTGGCAGATCACAGATTTGGATGATGCAGCTAGCGCTAGAATAAATATGGATGTATTCCCAATACAGATTAATTCATTACCTAACAAACCCAATAGTACTCAAAAATATACACCTGAAGAGTTTTTTAACTTTTTTAGGCTCAACTTAAATTTGTTTGCAGAAAAATTCACTCCGATTGTTGACAATTATTACGGTATTAATGATATAGCTTTATGGAACTCATCAAATCCTTTAGGTGCACTCATTCATATCGAAATTCCAATTGATAATGGAACTGTAATTTGCAGTGGTTTTGGTCCTAAAGCATGGGTGTTTTCGACAATAAAAGCTCCTATGAGTATGGGTTATGATGGTGTCCATCCAGTCGCAGGGAATAGATTATTTGGTTACTATGTAAATCCAAATGATAATACAATGTACATATATACCAGAGGCGTTGACAGAGTATCTCAAGTAGCAACAAATAGTCCTAATCTTGCTAACTATTTAATTGAAACCTCAGCATTTTTCGGGGCAGACCAACTATGGAAAGGTATGCAGGATAATTTATCAAAATATATAAATGACAGAGGAGGAAATGCAAGTAAACTTCCAGAAAAAACTTATAGACCAAACTATACAAAAATCCGAAATTATTTAAAAGGTAAAACTCCTCTGAGTTCTTTAGGTTGTAATTAAATAAAATATTATGAAGCTGCTAAATAATATTCTTAAACTTATAGTTATAATGTATTTTGGCATTTTAGCTAAGAATATTTTACAATTAACTTTGGGATACTTATCTAACTCTGAGAACGACATTAAATTATATAAGTTATATAACTTACAAGAAAGTAATTACTCTTATGATTTTTTACTTCAATTAATCTTCATTTATGATTTTTTATTTCTAGCAGTTATATTTTATTTACCATTATATTTAATATTATATCTAATCGTTGCGAGGTTTGGTAATAAAGTTTGGTTGCAAATATTTTATCTAATAACAATATATTTATTGATAATTTATTTTTTAGGCCAAAGTAATTTTAATTATTTATTTATTATTATAACAACTTTAATAGGTTTATTGAATTGGTTCTTATTTAAAAAATGGATTAAAATAACTTAAAATAATGCTCAAAAAATTATATATAATTATGATTCTATCTTCGGTTTCGCAACCATCATTTTGCCAAACTTTAGAAAATAATTGTCCTAAAAGTTTAACATATTTTGCTTATACACTCCCTATTGACGGGGATAAATGGTATACCCCTATTAAATATTATATTCAAAATGATTTAATTGATTTAAAGATTATACATAAAGAAAAAGATGAGCTATTTATTCGATTCAAGATAGTTGAAAAATTAATTTGTGATTTTAAAGATATTAATAACTGTAATCTTAAATATAAAGTTTTGACTTACGATGAAGAAACTAATTTGTACGAACAAAGAGTATCAGAAATAGAATTCAAATTTTCTAATGGAAAAGGGAAGATTTACATTCAACATCCAAATTTCCCTCAAATTGTCAGTGATGCAACATCAATGAATGAAAGTAAGTAATACTATACAGTTGTAAATAGCAAAAATGGTAATTCATCAATAATATCAATTGATTATACCTAAGTGCCTTTGAGAATAAATATGATTGGTTATACCGACAGGTAAGCCAATCATTTTCATTTTAACCCATTTTCAGGCACTATCATAAATCTCCCTAAAAACGGGTAAACATTATACAGATGGTATGTCAGGATTTACTTCTGCAATTTATTTTGTAATAATATCCGTCAACAATACTTGAGTTTATGCTTCTTTAAGCAACACTTTCCGGAACAGTAAAATTTCTTCCTTGTTTAATCCTTCCAAAGAAATTGTGCGTTTTGTATTGGGCATCCAGTCAGGATAAAGAATCAATTCCACATAATTATCATGTATGTGAAACTCTCTGAGAACTTCCGGCTTTCTTGTATTTCTGCGATCTGATCCAAATCTCAGATTGATACACTTACCGGGAACAATGTAAAAATCTTTAGGAAACAAAAACATAGAATTCTGATTCATGAAAATTTCAAAACTGCACCATTGAAAGCTTTTACTATAGCTAAGACTTCCTTTAGTGACTGAAACAATGGTGCCATGGATATTTTTAAAAACTACAGCATCCGGCTGCTGATATTTATCAATAATCTTATTTTTCTGGGTATAAAAGACAACTCTTGAAATAATAAAAAATGCTACACCTGCCAATGGCAAATAGAAAAAAGGATCCATGAATTTAAAAGAATAGAATGACACGTTTTTAAATAAGAAAAATCAGCTATTTCTCAATCAAAGATATAACAATAACTCTTATGAAACCGGCAGTCTGAAATAAAATGTACTTCCGTTATTCAGAGAACTCTTCACTCCTATTTCTCCATGTTGTTTCTCAATAAAATTCTTTGAAATTGCTAATCCAAGCCCGGTACCATTCTGATGTTCGCCGGGAACCTGAAAATAGCGGTCAAAGATCTGTCGGTGGTATTTTTCATCAATTCCGCTTCCGGTATCAATGATGCTGAACTGAATGAAAGAATCCAGTTTCTCAACTACAATCTTAATACTTTCGTCCTGAAAAGAATGCTTTACCGCATTAGTCAGGAAATTATTCATTACCCAGACCGTTTTATCAAAATCAGCAGTCACAGCATCGCTGTCTTCTAGAAGATATTCTGTACTGATGGAAATGTTTTTCTGCTCTGCAAGCTTTTCAACGTTCTTTACAGCAGTCTGTACGATTTCTTTTGGGGAGCATTTTTCAACAGTCAGTCTGATATTTCCGGATTCTACCTGGGAAAGATTAAGCAGCTCGCCTGTGATATCCAGTAAACGTTGTCCGTCTTCATTGATGCTTTTCAACAATTCCTGCTGCTGCTCATTAAGCTCTCCGAACTTTTGGTTTCCAAGAAGCTGAACTCCCATCTTGATAGCTGAGATCGGTGTTTTCAGTTCATGGGAAATGGTTGCAATAAAATTGGTTTTGGCAAAATCAAGCTCTTTAAAAGGAGTAATATTTCTTAACAGAATTACCTTTCCGATATATTTTTTTTCCTTTTCACCAGTCTTTACAATATTAATCGGGATAATATCCTGTTCAAAATAATTCTCTTTATTATCACGGACAATTTTAATCGGATCTTTTACCGGATGATCAATATTTTTCAATAGCTCACGCATCAGATCATTATTGACAGCCACTTCATGAGCCGTTTTTCCGATAATATCTTCTTTATGGAGATTGGTAATCTTCAGCGCTTCATCATTAATCATGTAGATAAAATGGTTCTCATCCAGACCAATAACCGCATCATGCATATTATTAACCAGCGTTTCGATCCGTTTTTTATCCATCAGCTGCTTGGAAAGTGTACTGCTTTCGTATTCCTGAAGTTTCTCTGCCATGCTGTTAAAGGAATCTGCAAGACTGTTGAATTCTTCGCTTCCTTTGAAATGCACTCTTTCACTATAGTTTTTATCGGCAATCTGTTTAATACTGAAGGTCAATTGATTGATAGGCTCTGCGATGGTTTGTGGTAAATTAAAAAGTAATATAAAAGCAATCAGAAAACATACGGTTCCTAAACTTACGATCCAGAAAGTCGCATTTTCTGCTGTAATAATCGCGATATCACTCTTTCTTTCTATGCCTTTCATATTCAAAGACATAATCTTCGCCAAATCCTCACGGATGAGTTTTTCTTTATGGATATCCGGAGCTTTCAGATAACTGTCAAAATGCAGGTTCAGGTTCTGCGTGGCTTCTTTTTCTCCAAATTCTGTAAGGTTTTTTTCCTGAAGTTTATTGTTTTTCTGAAAATCAGCTATTGCAACAGTACTGTCTGTACTGATATTATCCAACGCCAGAAGCATATTTTTGGAAAACTCCAGGCTGTTATAATTCGCAGTAAGAATTTTTTCAGTATCGGATTTTAATTTATTGATATATACAGAACCTATGACTGAAAGCAGAACAATCAGCAGAAATAAAAGGCCCACGCCTAAGGTAAGTTTCGTTTTAAGTTTCATTACTTTTTAAGATAAAATAATAATATCTATCTGTCTTTCATTCAGTCTGTTCATCAGGGTATAGATCCAGCTGTATCCCAAGAGCCGATGCCAGAACCTGGCATGAGGCTTCCCAATACAGACCGTTGTAATATTATGGGCTATCACATATTCCAGAATTCCGTTATGAACGCTGCTTTCCTTGATGCGGACTACTTTGGCACCTAATTCCTGTGCTAAATTAAAATTATTAATCAAATACCGCTGCTTATCCAGCGCAATTTTTTCAGGATTTTCTGAGGGTTTCTGCACGTATAAAACCGTCCACGGGCTGTTATAATAACTGGCTAACCTTGCTGTCTTCCGAATAATAGTTTTGGCAATCTTCTCGTTACTGCTGATGCAGGCCAGAAATTTTATCGGTTTAAAATTTTCTGTTTTGATCTCTGTTTCTACCTTTCTCTCCACGTGGGTAGCTACTTCTTTTAAGGCTAACTCACGAAGCTGCAGAATATGCCCGCTTTGGAAGAAATTACTCAGCGCGGTCTGAATTTTTTCTTTTTTATAGATTTTTCCTTCTTTCAAACGGGTCAGCAATTCATCAGCGGTAAGGTCAATATTCACTACTTCGTCTGCCAATGCAAGAATTTTATCCGGAACCCGCTCTGCTACTTCCACTCCCGTGATTTTTTTTACCTCTTCATTCAGGCTTTCGATGTGCTGGATATTCATGGCACTGATGACGTTGATTCCGTTATCCAAAATTTCCAGCACATCCTGCCATCTTTTTTTATTTTTAGAACCTTCTACGTTGGTATGGGCCAGCTCATCTACTAACACGACTTCAGGATGTTCATTGATAATGGCCTGAAGATCCATTTCCTCAAGGTTCTTTCCTTTATAAAAAACCGATTTTCTTTCAATTTGCGGAATACCTTCTACCAGAGCTTCGGTTTCTTCCCGTCCATGGGTTTCGATATAGCCAATCTTTACATCAATGCCATTTCGCAAAAGAGAATGAGCTTCCTGAAGCATACGGAAAGTCTTTCCCACACCTGCACTCATCCCGATATAAATTTTGAATTTTCCTTTTCGGGACTTCTGAATCAGTTCTAAAAAATCTTTTGCTGATGACATTGATTTAATTCTTTTTAATTTTACTTTAAGCACTATTCTCTGTGACTAAACCGATATTAAAACCAGACCGCTAAACTCGATGTTATAAAGAAATTTCCCTTTTTAAATTCATCATTTTTCGCGAAAATAGCATCTTTTGAAGTCAAGCCTCTCGCTTCTGTACGAAAAACAACATTTTTAAATATTGCATAGTCTACATTCAGCGAATATCCGAAAGTCTGAAATCCGTTAGGTGTATCAGTGCTGATGATCACTCCGTTTTTATCATTATAATATTCCAACCTTCCTGCCAGTGCCCATTTATTATCCAGTTGATATTTCATCTGAACATTCGGGCTGTACCAGATGTTGTACTGCTCGCTTCCTTTTGATTTCTGTTCTGCACCGATATCAAATCCCAATACCGCGGAAAACTGATCCGTTATCTGGAAACTTCCATATAAATCATGGAAATAACGCATTCTTTTATCCTCTTTTGCTTTATCATTTCCAATAAACGAACTGCTGTTCAGGGTAATTTTATCATTGGGTTTATAAGTTACCTGGTGACCAAAAGAAATACTCTGATTTCCCTCAGCCTTTGCGATACGCTGCCATCCGTTCAATACCAATCCGCTTAAAAACCATTTCCCATTATCTGAAGTGTAGGAAATTTTGGCTCCGGTTTCAAAATACGGAGAATTCTCTGCAGCTAAGCTTCTTGTCAGATTGACATTATCTTTCCCAATGGCACTTTCCCAGCCGATATGTGAAGGCATAATCCCTGCATCAATCCATAAGTTTTTATTTTTTGATATTCTGATTCCTACATTGGCTTCATTCACGTACCGTAATGCATTTTGTTCAGCTGCCATATTATCCTGTGCGTAAGTTCCGGCCATTAAAGCTACATTGGCACGGATATTTTCACTCTGATAATTGGCTTTAACCAATCCCAGGTTAAGATTCATTTCATTGTGTCTGTTGTATGAGTATAAAAAATTCTGACGGATATGATTGGCAGGCTCATTAAAATCGTAGGTATAAAACAGTTCTGCATAAGCGGAAAATGTAACTTTATTGCCTGTTTTTAATGAGTCTGATGACTGTGCTTTGGAGAAAAACATTCCCAATACGGCTCCTATGACTAAATATTTTTTCACTTTTATTAAGGTATGTTAACCATGTCAAGGTTTAAAGCCCCGACATGATTATTTGATTATTAATTTATTATTTTAATTGATCCAAAGCAATATTAAGCTTCAGAACATTCACTTTTGATGGTCCGAAAAGTCCTAAAAGCGGCTTTTCAGTATTAGTATTAATCAAATTTCTGATCTGTTCCTCGGAAAGGTTTCTCACTTTTGCAATTCTCTTGGCCTGATACAATGCTCCTTCTTCAGAAATATCCGGATCCAGCCCGCTTCCACTTGCTGTAACAAGCTCTACAGGGACTTTGGTATTCCCCATTTCAGGATTATCCATTTTCAAAGTATCAATTCTTTTCTGTACAATCTCCAGATATTCTTTGTTGCTTGGACCTTTGTTGCTTCCCCCGCTTCCTGCTGCATTATAATTGACTGAGGAAGGACGGCCGTGAAAGTATTTCTCAGATTTAAATTCCTGTCCGATATTGGCATAAAACTTCTGTCCTTTATTGTAAATAAGTTCTCCGTTTCCTTTGTTGGGAAGTATTTTAGATCCTCCATATACTACAGCCAGATAAATTCCTGTTACCACCAGCATTACAAGTGTTAATCTGAATGCTGAAACAATATGATTTTTCATTTTTTAAATTTTAATAGAATAAACTGATTATCAGATCAATGATTTTGATTCCGATGAATGGAACAATAACTCCGCCCAAACCATAGATCAAAAGGTTTCTTCTTAACAATGCACTGGCTCCGATTGGCTTATAAGCTACTCCTTTCAGTGCCAGCGGAATCAGGAATGGAATAATCACCGCATTGAAAATAACCGCTGATAATATGGCCGTTTCCGGGCTGTGAAGATTCATAATATTCAATTTCTGCAGAGAAGGAATAAACGTGATAAAGAGTGCAGGAATAATCGCAAAATACTTCGCTACGTCATTCGCAATACTGAAAGTCGTCAGCGTTCCTCTTGTCATCAACAGCTGCTTCCCGATTTCCACAATTTCAATCAGTTTTGTGGGGTCATTATCAAGGTCTACCATGTTTCCGGCTTCTTTTGCGGCTTGAGTTCCACTGTTCATAGCTACACCTACATCTGCCTGAGCTAATGCCGGAGCGTCATTGGTTCCGTCTCCCATCATGGCAACCAGCTTACCTTCCTGCTGTTCTTTTTTGATGTAATTCATTTTATCTTCAGGTTTGGCTTCTGCGATAAAATCGTCTACTCCAGCTTTTTCTGCAATGAATTTTGCAGTCAGAGGATTATCTCCGGTTACCATTACCGTTTTTACGCCCATTTTTCTCAATCTCTGGAAACGTTCCTGAATTCCGGTTTTGATGATATCCTGAAGTTCAATAACACCCCATACTTTTTCATTAACGGCAACTACTAAGGGAGTTCCTCCGTTTTCAGAAATTTTGGTTACTGCATCCTGGGTTTCCTGCGGGAAGATATTCCCGGCTTTTTCAGTCAGTTTTTTTATCGTATCGTAAGCTCCTTTACGGATTCTTGTTTCATCAAAATCAATTCCTGAAGTTCTTGTTTCCGCAGTAAAATCGATATAGGTAGGATTGGAAACCAATAAATCTTCGGTTTTTAAGGCACTCAGTTCAATGATGGATTTTCCTTCCGGCGTTTCATCCGCTACAGAACTTAATGCAGAAGCTTTAATGAATTCTTCAAGCTGAATTCCATTAGCAGGATGAAATTGGGTAGCCTTACGGTTACCGATGGTGATTGTTCCGGTTTTATCAAGCAGCAGGACGTCAATATCTCCCGCAGTTTCCACTGCTTTACCACTTTTGGTAATCACATTCGCTCTCAGCGCTCTGTCCATTCCCGCAATCCCGATTGCAGAAAGCAGACCACCGATGGTTGTCGGAATAAGACAAACGAAAAGAGATATAAATGCCGCTATGGTAATCGGAGTCTGCGCATAGTCTGCAAAAGGCTTTAAAGTGAGGGTAACAATTATAAATGTAAGCGTGAATCCTGCTAATAATATGGTTAATGCAATTTCGTTTGGTGTCTTTTGTCTTGATGCTCCTTCTACAAGAGCAATCATTTTATCTAAGAAGGATTCTCCCGGTTTTGTGGTTACTTTCACTTTAATTCTGTCTGACAATACTTTTGTACCTCCTGTTACAGAACTTTTATCTCCTCCGGCTTCGCGGATTACAGGGGCACTTTCTCCGGTAATTGCAGATTCATCAATAGTTGCCAGACCTTCAATAATCTCTCCATCCATCGGAATCTGATCTCCAGCCTCACAAAGGAAAATATCACCTAATTTCATTTCAGCAGACATTTTCAGACTTGTTTCTACCTGGAACCCCGGTTTGTTATCAAGGACTACTCTGGCCGGAGTTTCTTCCCTTGTTTTTCTGAGGGTATCAGCCTGTGCTTTTCCTCTTGCCTCTGCAATAGCTTCTGCAAAGTTGGCAAACAGAACGGTGAAAAATAAAATAATAAATACTAAAAAGTTATAGGAAAAGCTTCCCTGGGTTTTATCACCGGTAAGACTGAACATGCTTACGATAAACATAACAATGGTTCCGATTTCCACCAGAAACATTACCGGATTTTTAAACATAATTTTCGGATTCAGCTTTACGAAGGACTGTTTTATCGCTTCGTTAACCAAATCTCTTTGAAATAATGTTTGTGACTGATTTTTCATTTTTTTGAAAGAGTTTATATCATTTAAATCAATAGTAACCATCAAGGTCTGCCGGATCATAAGGATAGATATGGATAATAGTAAGTGAACGTTTCGTAAGTGTCAGACTAGCTTCCTTACACTTTTCAGCTTCCTTAATGGTTGAATATTGATTTTAATTTTTAATGTTCACATTTATTTTGAGAAGTACTGGATCTGTTCTGCAATAGGCCCTAATGTCAATGCAGGGAAGAAAGACAGTGCTGCAATCAGTAAAATCACCGCCAGGGTCATAAATCCGAAAGTAGCCGTATCTGTTTTCAGTGTTCCTGCACTTTCCGGGATATATTTCTTCTGTGCCAACAGACCTGCAATGGCTACTGGTCCTATGATCGGGATAAATCTTGAGAGTAACAGTACAATTCCTGTTGAGATATTCCACCATGGTGTGTTGTCTCCCAATCCTTCAAATCCGGATCCGTTATTGGCTGCGGAAGAAGTAAACTCGTACAGCATTTCACTGAAACCATGGAAGCCCGGGTTATTCAATGTTTTTGCTCCAAACTCCGGTAGATAAGCTGTTAAAGCTGTTCCTGCAAGAATTAAGAAAGGATGGAATAAAGCGACGATCATCGCAATTTTCATTTCCTTCGCTTCAATCTTTTTACCCATAAATTCCGGCGTTCGTCCTACCATCAGACCACTGATAAACACCGCCAGAATGATAAAGATGAAATAGTTCAGGATTCCGACTCCACAGCCTCCGTAGAAGCAGTTGATCATCATGGCAAGCAGCTCATTCATCCCCGAAAGAGGCATTGTACTGTCGTGCATTGCATTCACAGAACCTGTAGAAATTACAGTAGTGGCGATACTCCAATATCCTGAAGCAGCACTTCCAAAGCGGATTTCTTTACCTTCCATAGCACCCAGACTCTTGTCTGCACCCATTTGGGTAATCAAAGGGTTTCCTCCCGTTTCATTCACTATATTCGGAATGGTAAGTGCCAGAAAACCGACCGTCATTACCGTAAAGATTACCCATGAGAGTTTTCTTTTATTCAGATAAAAGCCCAATGCAAATACCAATGCAAAAGGAATGATCATTTGAGTAACCATTTCTGTCATATTGGTTATATAATTAGGATTTTCAAGCGGATGTGCTGAGTTGGCTCCGAAAAATCCACCTCCGTTGGTTCCCAGGTGTTTAATGGCAACAAATGCAGATACAGGACCTCTGGAAACGTCTGCCTTCTGACCTTCAAGTGTTATAATATGATCTTTCCCTTCAAAAGTCATCGGACTTCCATTAATAGAAAGGATTAAAGCAACAATCACACTGATCGGAACCAGGATTCTGATCATGGATTTTGTAAAATAATCGTAGAAATTGCCAAGTTCTGTACTTGTCTTTTCTTTAAAAGCTTTGAAAAGAACAGCCATTGCTGCCATTCCCGTTGCAGCCGTAACAAACTGTAAAAACATCAGATAAAGCTGGCTCAGATAACTTACTCCCGTTTCTCCTGAATAGTGCTGTAAATTACAGTTAACTAAGAATGAAATGGTCGTATTAAAAGCCAGATCAGGTGACATATTCGGATTTCCGTCAGGGTTTAAAGGAAGCCACGCCTGATTCAGCAAAAGAAGAAAGCCAATGATAAACCAGATCAGATTAATCGCCAGCATGGCATACATATTCTGTTTCCAGTTCATCTGGCGGGCAGGATTAATTCCCGAAACTTTATAAATTAACTTTTCAACGGGTTCAAAAACCGGATCCAGAAAAGTTTTTTTGTATCCGTAGACATTAGCTATATATTTCCCTAAAAATATTCCGATAACTAATGTGATAGCAAACATTGCTATAATGCCTAAAATCTCTGTATTCATGACTAATTAAAATTTTTCAGGTTTTATTAAAACATAACAGATATACACGAAGGCAAGTATTGAGAGGAAAAATAAACTCCACATAATTTATATTCTATCAAAAAATTCAACTGATTTATATAAAAGCCAAAACAACACTGCAAAAAGCAGAATTAAACTTATCAGCATCATATCTTAAATATTAAGGTTAAAAGAGTCAACAATACATACGATACAATCAGCAGACTAAAAGTAGAGTGCTCCCGTTTTTTAAACGTTTTTCTAGAAATTGTCATTTTTAAATATTTTATTCAGAGACTATATGCCAAAAGAAAGTCCATTCTGAAAAACAAACAATTAAAATACTGAATAACAATCAATTAAATCAAAACACTCACCTATATAAAAACAGAAAAGCCTATCAAAATGATAGGCTCTTTATTAAAATGATAAAAAAATTTATTTTAATCCATATTCTTCAAGTTTCCGGTACAATGTGGCAATACCGATCTCAAGCAAACGGGCAGCTTCTGCTTTGTTTCCTTTTGTATATTGTAATACTTTTTGGATATGTATTTTTTCCAGTGATCTGATGCTTAATGAATCACTTTCAGGAACAGCTTTTTCCGAGTAATGGGGAAGGCTGCCTGCATCAAGGATATTGTCATCCATCAAAATCAAGCTGCGTTCCACAGCATTTCTCAATTCTCGGATATTTCCTTTCCAGTCGTTGCGCTCCAGCGCTTTATAATAATCAGGATTTACCTGAACGGATGCAAGATGAAGTTTATGGGAAAAAATATCTATAAAATGTTTGGCAATAGCTTTCAGATCTTCTTTTCTTTCCCTTAGTGGCGGAAGTGTGATCTCAAATACATTCAATCTGAAATAAAGATCCTCTCTGAAATTTCCCTGCTTTATTTCACCCTCCAGATCCCGGTTGGTTGCAGCAATTAGCCTGAAGTCGGATTTGGAAACTTTGGTTTCTCCCATTTTGATAAACTCTCCGGTTTCCAGCACTCTGAGCAGCTTTGCCTGCAATTCTATCGGCATTTCACCTATTTCATCAAGAAACAGGGTTCCTCCATTCGCTTCTTCAATCAATCCTTTTTTATCTTTTACCGCACCGGTAAAAGCACCTTGTTTATGTCCGAAAAGTTCACTCTCCAGGATTTCTTTACTGAATGCAGAGCAATTGATAGCTACAAATCTGTTCTTCTTCCTGTCGCTCCCTTCATGAATAGCACTGGCAAAGACTTCCTTTCCTGTTCCGGTTTCTCCTGTAAGAAGTACGGCTGCATCCGTCAGAGCCACTTTTTCTGCCAGCTTTTTAGCTTGTAAAATTAGTGGTGATTTACCTATGATTTGGTCAAACCCTTTCGTTGCAGTCTGCTGAACCACTCTCGATTTATTATCTTTCACCTTGTCAAGAGCTTT